>DGDP01000034.1:0-540 GCA_002385485.1 Acetomicrobium sp. UBA3949
CGACTCAAATCAGAATGGATGAAGCCGTGCTTATTCAATCCAACCTTGCAGAAGTGGGGATAAAAGTCAAGGTGACAACAATGCCGGCTTCTGAAATGTATGCTAAATTTAGGCAGCAGGGACATCAAATGATATTGGCAGGATGGGGCATAGATTATCCTGACCCGGACGCCTTGGCTAAGCCCTTCGCAAACTACAGGGTAAAGCAACTTGCCTGGAGGACCATGTGGTACGATGATCATGCAGCTGATCTTGCGGAAAAAGCAGGATTAGAATTAAACGACGAAAGGCGATTGGAACTTTACAAGGAACTTCAGGAATATTGGATCGAGAAGAGTTCCTTTGCTCTGCTCTATCAACCATTGGATTTCTGGGTAATAAGGGATAATTTAATAGGATTTGAAGAGGCAGCTGCAGGTTACAGCATCACCTTCGACTTTACTAAAATTTCAAAGAAGTAAGCACCGAATCATACTGGAGACTTCTCTTAAATACCTGTTTTTGCGAGTTGTTGGAATATACAATCGTATGTAAGGGGTT
>DGDP01000034.1:708-2359 GCA_002385485.1 Acetomicrobium sp. UBA3949
CCCTTACATACGATTGAATCTATTCAGAGATAAAGCAGGGGGATTAAGTATAAATGAAGCTTGAAACCTTCATCATAAAAAGGTTATTTTTGATGCTTATCGTCCTATTTGGCGTATCCGTTGTGGTCTTCGTGGTAGCTAGAGCAATACCTGCAGATCCCGTAGGCGCAATTTTGGGAGGCAACGCCCCTATAGAATTGGTTGATGAGATGAGAAGGCGTTTGGGTTTGGACAAACCCCTTTTCGACCAATTTCTCGATTTCATGTCGGGCGTCGTAAGAGGCGATTTGGGAGTATCAATTAAAAGCAACAGGCCGGTCATAAAGGATATTGCTGAGTTTTTCCCTGCAACGTTAGAGCTTGCCATAGTGGCAGCTCTAATCTCCGTAATTTTAGGAGTACCTTTGGGAATTTTTTCTGCGGTACATCGTAACAAGCTGGTAGATCATTTTTGTAGAGTTTTTTCTATATTGGGTGTATCGATGCCCGTTTTCTGGACGGGCCTTTTGCTTTTAATTCTCTTTTATTATCGTTTGGGTTGGCTGCCAGGCAGCGGGAGGGTCGGAATATTTACCGTCATGCCGCCCAAGGTTACAGGCCTTTTGCTGTTGGACTCCCTTCTGGCAGGAGACTTTGGGGCTTTTAAAGATGCTTTATCACATATAATATTACCCGCTGTCGTCCTCGGTTACTCCGCCACAGCTTCAATTGCCAGAATCATGCGATCGAGCATGTTAGACGTATTAAGGCAAGATTTTATAAGAACAGCCAAGGCCAAAGGAATAGGAAGAAGGCTTGTCATATACAGACATGCCCTGCGCAATGCCTTGATACCTGTCGTTACTGTAATTGGTCTGACCTTCGGCAGCTTGCTTGAAGGAGCTGTTTTAACTGAAACAATTTTCGGTTGGCCAGGGCTCGGTCGATATATAGTCAATTCTTTGCTTCTCTTGGATTATCCGGCAATCATGGGGGGCACCCTATTTGTCGCCGTCGTTTATTCCCTAGTCAACTTGGTTGTTGACATAATCTACGCAGCTTTAGATCCAAGGATGAGAGTATAGGAGGGTTGCAGTTTGCATAACGAAGGCTCGAACGTGATATCACGCCGACAACTTTTGGCCGAAGATTGGAAACATACCCTTTATCTGTGGAGGCAAAACAAACTGGCGATGGTGGGGACCGTTCTGGTTGCCTTTTTCATATTGATTGCTATTTTTGCCCCCCTAATAGCTCCCTACGATCCTATAGAAGTCGATCTTTCCGGAACCCTGCTCCCACCAAGCAGTGAGCATATATTCGGGACGGATCAATTTGGCAGGGATATCTTTAGCAGAGTTGTATACGGGGCACGTATTGAAGTTGGTATTATTTTGCTTGTAACAGTGATAAGCGGAACGATAGGGCTTGCAGTAGGTATAACAGCAGGATATTTTGGCGGTGTAATCGACGATGTTTTAATGAGAATTACCGATGTATTTTTGTCCTTCCCCAACTTGATCTTGGCCATGGCTTTATCGGCCATGCTGGGTCGTGGAGTATTTAATGCCATCATCGCAATATCCTTGGTAGGGTGGACTATTATAGCAAGGTTAGCGCGTGCCGAATCAATGAAGGTAAAATCGTTGCCTTACATTGAAGCGATAAGAGC
>DGDP01000034.1:2551-3384 GCA_002385485.1 Acetomicrobium sp. UBA3949
ATGTCGCCAGTGTTGGTTCAACTGTCCTTGAGGATGGGATCCATAATATTGACGGCAGCCGGTTTGGGCTTCCTCGGCCTTGGTGCCCAGCCTCCTACCCCAGAATGGGGCGCTATCGTAAGCGATGGCCGAAGTTATCTCGTGGATCAGTGGTGGATATCGACTTTCCCCGGTTTATTCATAGCTTTGGTAGTCTTGGGATTTAATCTTCTAGGCGATGGTATACGTGACATGATGGACCCGAGGATTAGGAGGTAGTTTTCACCATGTCGAGGTTACTTGACGTAGAAAACCTACGAGTTATCTTCCACACATACAGAGGGACTATTAAGGCTCTTAACGGCGTTAGATTATGGCTAAACGAAGAAGAACGCTTGGGAATAGTCGGCGAAACAGGGTGCGGAAAATCGGTTTCCGCTCTTTCTGCCATGAGACTGATAGAGGCTCCGGGTGAAATAATAGATGGGCAAATTTTGTTCGAGGGCGATGACATCCTAAAACTTTCCGAAGAGGAAATGGACAGACATATCCGAGGTAAAAGAATGTCCATGATATTTCAAGAACCCATTTCTGCCCTAAACCCCGTTTTCAAAGTAGGATTTCAGATCGCAGAGGCAATAGCCCATAGCAATGATATCGGTATAGGCGATGCCTACAAGCTTGTGCCTGAAAGCCTGGAAATGGTGGGTCTCGATTGGAAAAGAACGATAGATTTATACCCCCACGAATTGAGCGGCGGCATGGCCCAAAGGGCAATGATTGCCATGGCACTGGTGATAAAACCAAAACTACTGATAGCCGATGAACCTACTTCTGCGCTAGACGTAACCATT
>DGDP01000025.1:0-18362 GCA_002385485.1 Acetomicrobium sp. UBA3949
AGATGTGTATAAGAGACAGGTTTAAAGCTATTGTGAATCTCGATAATAATTGAATCTATTGTTATGTGTGTATTATCATATGGTTAAATACTATCTAGTATTTCCCTTGGGGGGAGAAAGATGCTTACAGAAGCAAAGATTGAAGCTGTTACGATAAGGCTTTATAAAGGAGATATAACTGCATACGATGGGGATGCCATAGTTAATGCAGCGAATAATCACCTTTGGATGGGTTCTGGGGTTGCTGGAGCGATAAAGAAAAAAGGGGGTGACGCAATAGAGAAAGAAGCAGTTTCCGAAGGGCCGGTAAAAGTGGGGGAAGCGGTGGTTACCGGGGCCGGAAAACTGAAAGTTGACTATGTAATTCATGCTGTGGTGATGGACCAAGATCTTAAAACAAATGAGCGGTCGATAAGAGAGGCCACTCAAAGCGCGCTAATGCGTTGTGACGAATTGAAGATCGAGCGCGTTGCCTTTCCGGCTTTGGGTACGGGCGTTGGTTCCATCGACTACGAGACATGTGCGAGGGCAATGTTGGAAGAAATGATGTATTACATAGAAGAAGAGGATACATCGCTAAAAGAAATTGCCATATATCTATATGGAGATGAGCCCTATCAGGCTTTTGCCGAAGCACTAGAAAAAATTGTTTCTTGAAAAGCTACTTAAACTATTGGGAGGTGGATTAATTGTCACAGCGAGAATCTCAGAATGACATTGACGATGTGGGACAAAGGAGCAGAAAAGAGACGTTAAGCATACTGTTAGGTGCCGCATTTTTGATGGCCACATCCTCGATAGGGCCGGGGTTTCTTACGCAAACGGCGGTCTTCACTAACCAGCTCAAAGCCTCTTTTGCCTTTGCTATTTTGATTTCCATTATTATTAACTTGATAGTTCAGCTAAATGTATGGCGAATATTAGCCGTATCTAAGCTGCGTGCCCAAGACGTGGCAAATAAAGTCTTTCCCGGTCTTGGATATTTTATTGCCTTTTTAGTTGCCTTGGGTGGTTTGGTGTTTAACATAGGAAACGTTGCCGGAGCATCTATGGGTTTAAATGTAATAGCAGGGATACCCATTGCATGGGGAGCAGTTATTAGTGCCAGTATAGGCATCATGTTATTCTTATACAGAGAAATGGGACGAGCTATGGATCAGTTCACTAAAATACTTGGTTTTATCATGATAGCTTTGGTCTTATATACAGTCTTTGTTACTAAACCGCCTGTTGGGGTTGCGACTAGAGAAGCTTTCATGCCCTCCCAAATCGATTGGATGGTCATCATTACGTTAATCGGAGGCACTGTCGGCGGGTATATCACCTTTTCCGGGGCCCATAGGCTTTTGGACGCCGGAATATGCGGTGTTGAGCATATCAAGGACGTGACGAGAGGAGCAACTAACGGCATCGTTATAACAGGTATCATGAGGATACTCCTGTTTTTGGCAATCCTTGGCGTTGTGTGGGCAGGTCACACTTTAGATCCGCAAAATCCTCCGGCCTCTGCTTTTAGGTTGGGAGCAGGCGAGATTGGCTATAGAATTTTTGGAGTGGTGCTTTGGGCTGCCGGAATCACATCCGTCGTAGGTGCTTCTTTTACTTCCATATCTTTCCTGCAGACTTTATTTAAGGGAATTCAGAGGAATAATCGTTGGTGGATCATAGGATTCATCGTTACCTCTACAGTGGTCCTGATTACCGTAGGCCAACCCGTGACGCTGTTGATCTTCGCCGGTTCGGTCAACGGATTGATCCTTCCTCTGGCCTTGTTGTCGGTCATGCTCGCCGCCCACAGAAAGGATATCGTTGGAGAATATCGACATCCCAAATGGTTAACCATTACAGGGTATCTCATGGTGGCCATTACGTTGTGGATGGGCGTTATTTCGCTGGGCAGAATATTTACTATGTTTGGATAGGATTGTTAAGGGCGGAAGGCGCTAATAGCCTTCTGCCCTTTATATTAGGGCATTAAGGGGTGTGTCTAATTGGCCGAATATCTTGAACCCAAGATCATGTGCGCTGGTGATAGTGCAGTAGTTATTGAATTCGGGGACAGTATAGATATGAAAATAAACGCCAGGGTTCAACAGCTTCGCCGATACATTGAAAACTCACATCTTTACGGCATTATAGAACTAGTCCCAACATACAGATCCCTGGCAATTTATTTTGATCCCCTTGCTGTAGGCGATATAGGCCTCTTCTTTGAAAAGCTTAAAAGCATGGCCCAAAGGACCAAAGGAGAAGTTTCCAAAGGAGGACTTGTCATAGTAATTCCCGTATGTTACGGTGAGAAATTTGGGCCCGATATGGAAAATGTTGCAAGCCATACGGGGATTTCGGAAGAAGAAATTATACGCAGACATACAGCTCCAGATTACTATTGTTATATGTTGGGTTTTACACCCGGCTTTTCCTATCTGGGAGGAATGGACGAGAGTCTCGCTACTCCAAGGTTGAAGGAGCCTCGAAAGGTGATTCCTGCGGGGAGTGTGGGGATAGCGGGAAAGCAAACCGGCATATATCCCATAGATAGCCCGGGAGGATGGCAACTGATTGGAAGGACGCCCTTGAGACTTTTTGATCCTCAAGGTGAACAACCCTTTTTGATCGATGCCGGTATGTGGGTTAGATTTAAAGGCATCGGTAAGGAGGAATACGACGAAATTGCATCCGAAGTAGCCTCGAGAACTTACAAGCCTGAAATATTGCAAAAAAGCGGTGATGTAGCATGATATTGGAAGTGCAAACTCCGGGATTGCTGACGACCGTTCAGGATTTAGGCCGATGGGGATATCAGGGAAAGGGGATGCCGGTTGCGGGGGCAATGGATCCGCATGCCCTGCAGATAGGGAATATATTGGTGGGAAACAATCCTCAGGAAGCTGCTTTGGAGATTACGGCCATGGGACCTAAATTGATTGTGACGGAAGGGGAAGGGCTGATTGCCTTAGTTGGAGCGGAGCTGGGGTTTAATATTAACGGTGTCGCTGCGCCTATGTGGCAATCGATTAGGATAAAATCCGGTGACGAAATTTTAGTCGCTTCACCCAAGGGAAGAGGTTGCAGAGCCTACCTTTGCTTATCGGGCGGCATCGATGTCCCGGTGGTAATGGGAAGCAAATCTACCTATCTAAGGGCAAAAGTAGGCGGCTTGGAAGGGCGCCCTCTTAAAGCACAAGACACCCTTTCCACGGGCCCTCTTAAACCTTTGACATGGCAGACTGCTGATTTTCAATGCCCCGAGCATCTGAGACCGGACAGAAGCGAAGATTCTCCATTGCGCGTGGTCCTGGGGCCACAAGACGATGCCTTCACGGAAAAGGGAATCAAGACCTTTTTGGAATCGGAGTACACCATAACTAACGAGGCGGACAGAATGGGTTATAGGCTTGAGGGAGAGACTATAGAGCACAAATCCGGAGCGGATATTATCTCAGATGCCATCCCCTTAGGGGCAATTCAGGTTCCCGGGCATGGCAAGCCTATCTGCATGTTGGCCGACAGACAGACTACTGGAGGCTATGCAAAAATAGCAGTGCTTTGCACCCCCGATATAGCCAATTTAGCGCAGCGAATGCCGGGACAAAAGGTACGTTTTAAGTCTATAACCCTTGAGGAATCCATAGCTGTCGTGAAGGTCGGAAGGGAACAAATAGATGAGCTTTTAAGGCTTCGAGCTTCTTACAGGACTCGCAAGGTTTTTCCGGGAGAGGGAACGGTCAGGAAAGAAGCTTATCGCATGAGGCTGAAGATTCAAGAAGTGACTTATGATGTAACCGTTGAAGAGGTCGATTGAATTTTATAAAGATGTTCTGAGGAGGTGTGTTTCATGTATGCCATAGATTTAAACAGCGATCTTGGCGAAAGCTTTGGGGCCTGGAAGATGGGTAATGACGATGCTGTGTTGCAGTTCGTCAGTTCTGCCAATATAGCCTGCGGCTTTCATGCCGGGGATCCCGTAGTGTTGCTTTCAACAGTGAGGGCTGCCAAAGAAAAGGATGTGGCCATAGGAGCCCATCCCGGTTATCCCGATTTAATTGGCTTTGGACGTAGAAATATGGACGTAACGCCAGATGAAGTCTATGCCTACACTCTGTACCAGATAGGTGCCGTGCAGGCAGCGTGCCATGCCGTCGGCGCTAAACTGCAGCACGTAAAAGCCCATGGAGCTTTATACAACCAAGCGGCCAAAAATCGTGCACTCGCTGTCGCCATAGCACAGGCTGTCAAGGATGCAGGAGAAGGACTGATATTGCTTGGTTTGGCTAATTCCGAATTCGACAAGGCGGCAGCGGAAGTTGGCGTGCCCTATGCAGCGGAGGCCTTTGCCGATAGAGCTTATCAAGCGGATGGCACGTTGGTGCCACGTAAGGTCCAGGGTTCTATGATACATGACGTCAGCTTGGCAGTGGCTAGGGTAGTTCGCATGGTTAAGGAAGGCAAAGTCGAGACCATAGACGGTCATGTCATAGACCTTAAGCCCCATTCCATATGTTTGCACGGAGATTCGCCCAAGGCCGTTCAAATGGCCACCGAAATCAGAAAAGGTTTAGAGGCGGCAGGTATAGAGATAATGCCCATATCAGAGGTGATTAGACGATGAAAGCCATAGATTACGCCTCAAAGAGCCCCAAAGAAGTCAGACAGGCGATCAGAAATAAGGAGTGGACGGGTCCCACTGCCGGGATGGCCAAGGGGCACGTGCAGGCAAATCTGGTCATATTGCCGAAGGATTGGGCATTCGATTTTCTCGTGTTCGCACAACGTAATCCGAAACCTTGCCCTGTACTCGATATTACGGAACCTGGGGATCCCGAGCCCAAGCTTGTAGCAAGGGGAGCCGACCTTCGCACCGATTTGCCCAAGTATAGGGTTTGGGAAAGAGGCGAATTAGTTGACGAACCGACAGATATTATCTCTTGTTGGAGAGATGACCTTGTTGCCTTTTTGTTGGGTTGTTCCTTTACCTTCGAATCCGCTTTGCTTGATGCCGGAATCCCTGTGCGTCATATCGAATGCGGCTGCAACGTCTCGATGTACATAACGAACATCCAGTGCGTGCCGGCCGGGAGGCTTTCCGGCCCAATGGTAGTTAGCATGAGGCCAATTCCAGCTCATCAGGTGCCAAAGGCCGTCTTGTCCACGGGACGTTTTCCCGCAGTTCACGGATCTCCCATACACATTGGCGAGCCCTCTGTCATAGGGATAAAAGACATAAACAGACCCGATTTTGGCGATCCCGTTCCTATAAACCAAGGAGAGGTACCCGTCTTTTGGGCCTGCGGCGTTACTCCTCAGGCAGCCTTAATGGCAAGCAAGCCTCCCTTTGCAATAACTCATGCTCCTGGACATATGTTTGTATGCGATCCAAAGGATTCCGATTACGCCATATTTTAAGGAGTTTTTAAAAGGAGCGAGATCTTTTTATCCTCGCTCCTTTTAATGTGTGGAGAGAAGGGTCTTTAGGTATGATCAGGCGTTTAAGGTTGCAAAGCTGTTCTCAGGGCATCGATGAGTGCGGATGTAAAGACCGATACTTCGTTGACGATGGCCTTTCTTCCCATATCAGCCTTTTCAGAGATGATATTCACTATTGCGCTTCCTATTACTATTCCGTCGACGTAGGGCTTTACTGCTCTTATTTTATCGGGGCTGTCTATGCCGAAACCCAAGGCAAGGGGGACGGAGACATGGCTTCTTACTCTCTCCATGTAGGACTTTATCCCTTCTATGGGTCCTCTTTTATCTCCTGTTATGCCAAGGAGAGACACGCAGTACAGGAATCCCCGTGCTTTCCTTTCGATTTGAGACAGCCTTTCTTCTTTGGTGTTTGGCGTTACCATGTAGATGGGGCACAGGCCCTTTTCAGAGCAAATATCGTAAAATTCTTTGCCTTCGTCGAAGGGAAGATCTGGTATTAGCACGCCAGAGACTCCGCAGGAGAGGGCATCTTCGATGAAGCTTTTTTCGCCATACTTCATAATGGGGTTAAAATATCCCATTAAGACGATGGGTGTTTTGACGTCCCTTAACTCTTCCAACATCTCAAATATCCTCGATATATTAGTTCCGCCGGCTAATGCGCGCTGGGATGCCGCCTGGATAATCGGTCCGTCTGCAAGCGGATCTGAGAAAGGCATACCCACTTCTATGATCCCCACCCCTAATTTGTCCAGCTCCCCTATGATCTCGGCAGTCGTATCAAGGTCCGGGTCGCCGGCTGCTATGTAGGGTATGAGTATTTTGCCGGCATCGAAAGCCTCGCTTAATGTCCTCATAATTACATCTCCTCCTCGAAAAGTTTTCCCTTTATCGCTTCCATATCCTTGTCTCCTCTACCGGAAAGGCATAGGACTGCGAGCGTTCCCGGCTCGATGTTTTTGTGTTCTCTCACTAAGAATGCAAGGGCATGGGCGCTTTCCAACGCCGGGATTATGCCCTCCGTTTCGCATAAGAGCTTGAAGGCTTCTATGGCCTCGTCATCTGTGGCATGGGTATAGTGAACTCTGCCAGTCTCATGATAAAAACTGTGCTCAGGACCTACCCCCGGGTAATCCAAGCCTGCCGATATGGAAACTGCAGGAACAATTTGGCCGTTCTCATCCTGAAGGATATAAGAGCGCGATCCGTGCAACACGCCAACGCTACCTCCTGTGAGTGCTGCGGCGTGCTGCCCTGTCTCTATTCCGTATCCTGCCGCTTCGACTCCGACCATCTTCACATCTTTATCGTTTACGAAGGGATAGAACATTCCCATGGAGTTGCTTCCCCCGCCGACACAGGCAACCAAAAGGTCGGGAAGGCGACCCTCCTTTTGCAGTATTTGTTCTTTCGTTTCATCTCCTATTACGCGTTGGAACTCGCGCACCATCATGGGATAGGGGTGGGGGCCGACGACGGAGCCTATGACGTAGTGAGTGGTCGACACGTTTGTGACCCAATCTCTGATGGCTTCGTTGGTGGCGTCCTTGAGCGTCATCGTGCCTGAAGTAACCGGTATGACCTCGGCCCCCAAAGTCCTCATCTTGTAGACGTTTAGGGCTTGGCGATGCATGTCTTCCAATCCCATGTAGATGTGACATTCAAGGCCAAACTTGGCCGCCGCCGTGGCCGTGGCCAGGCCATGTTGTCCTGCGCCGGTTTCGGCTATTATCCTTTTTTTGTTCATGCGAAGAGCTAGAAGGATCTGTCCAAGGACGTTGTTGATCTTGTGAGCTCCCGTGTGATTTAAATCCTCGCGCTTGAGGTAAAGCTTGATGTCGCTAAGGTGCTTCGAGAGGCGATCGGCAAAATAAAGCGACGTCGGTCTTCCGGAATAATCCTTCAACAAATATCGATATTGTGCCATAAAGGCCTCGTCGTTTATGGCTTCATAAAAGGCCTCTTCCAATTCCTCCAGGGCCGGAATTAGTGTCTCCGGTACGAACCTTCCTCCAAATCTTCCGAAATATCCTTTAAGATCCAATTTTATCCCTCCTAAAATTTATATTTCCAGTTTTTTTAACTTTTCCATGAGTCCGTAAATTTTCTTCTCGTCTTTAATTCCCGGAGAAGATTCGACGGCGCTGTTAACGTCAATTGCATGTGGATTTACAAATTCGATGGCCTCTTCTATGTTTTCTGGCCCTATGCCGCCTGCCAGTATAAAAGGTTTACCCGGGTCAATGCCTTTGATTATTCGCCAATCGAAGGTTTTGCCCGTCCCTCCCGAAAAGGGTCCCGCTTTAGCATCGAAGAGAAAAAAATTAGTAACATGGACATAACGAGATATAGCTTGGAGGTCTCTTTCATCTTTTACGGGTATGGCTTTAATCGTCTTAAGGGGGCAATCGTATATGATGTTTGGATCTTCTTCTCCGTGAAACTGGACCATATCGAAGATTTTGGACTTTATGACTTCATCCAAAAATCCAATTGTCGGATTTTTTACTACAGCTACGACTGAAACGAAAGGCGGAATGCAGCAGGCCAGTTTTTTGGCTGTGTCTAAATCTACTTTCCTCGGACTTTGTGCCAATATAAAGCCGATTGCATCTACTCCCGCCCTTAGAGTGGCCTCTACGTCATTTTTTCTGGTCAGTCCGCAGATCTTTACCCTCATGGTTATTCCCCACCTAGTAAGGACCTGATGGTCTTGTCTGGAGAAGAAGAGCGCATCAAAGTTTCGCCGATAAGAAGACCGTCGAAGTTCAGTTCCTTTAGCCTTTTTACATCTTCCTTTGTCTTCATCCCGCTTTCTGCTACTACCTTCCTGCTGCTTTTTGGGTCGAGCTTTTTGAAAAAAGACATAAGGTGCTCGCATCGGTTGACGTCAACGGTCATGGTTTTCAAGTTTCTGTTGTTAAACCCTATGATCTTGGCATCGCATTTCAGGGCTGTTATCAGTTCTTCTTCGTCGTGGACTTCCACGAGAGCTTCCATTCCAAGTTCATAGGCTAGATTTAACAAATCCCTTAATTTCTTCTCCTCTTCGATCAGAGAGATGATCAAAAGAAGGGCATCAGCCCCGGCAAACAGGCTTTCATAGACTTGGATTTTGTCTATAATGAAGTCCTTTCGGAGAACTGGCAGGGGAGTCGCCTTCTTGGCCTCTTCAAGCATGCCTATATTTCCCTTGAAAAAATGCCTTTCAGTGACTACCGAAATAGCGCTTGCTCCTCCGATCTCGTATTGGTTGACTCGCAACGGAATATTGATATCTTCCAAGATCGTGCCAGCGCTGGGCGAGGCCCTTTTGATCTCGGCAATTATTGAGATGCCAGGCTTGTCCAACGCTTCATAAAGCGATCTTTTAGGGGCTTTGAGAATTATCAGTTCTTTAGTTTTTTCTCTTGCAATTTGATTTAGTATCATGCAGCCTCACCGAAGCTATTTGTGAATTTAACAATTCTGTAAAGTATATCTGCAGCAAG
This sequence comes from Acetomicrobium sp. UBA3949, assembly GCA_002385485.1. GTDB lineage: Bacteria > Synergistota > Synergistia > Synergistales > Acetomicrobiaceae > Acetomicrobium. Next base: position 8,922 of record DGDP01000025.1, read on the forward strand.
GCCCTCGTCGATAACATTTGCGGCGAGCCTTATTCCTTCGGCGAGATCGCCGGCTGCTCCGACAACGAAAAGGGCAGCACCTGCATTCAGCGTAACTACGTCCCTTTTAGGGCCGCATTCCTTGCCGTTGAAGATCTCCAACGCAATTTTTGCGTTCTCCTGGGGCGAGTTAGCCAATAAGCTTGTTATGGGAGCTTTTTTCAATCCTACGTCTTCGGGAGCGAGGTAAAATTCTTTCATTTGTCCTCCCTTGAAATAAACGACGTGATTCGGGCCGCTGAGAGACAGTTCGTCCAGTCCTCCATGGCCGTGAACCACCATTCCGCTTTTAAGCCCCAGGTTCATTAGGACCTCTGCAATCGGTCGAGTCAGAGAGTCGTCGTATACGCCCATTATCTGGTAGTTTACGAAGGCTGGGTTGCTTAAAGGGCCGAGTAGGTTGAAAAGTGTCCTGATACCCAGTTCCTTTCTGGTTCTAGCCACGTTTTTCATAGCCCTGTGAAAGTTAGGAGCGAAAAGGAACCCATAGTTAACCTTGGATATTGCTTCATTTATCATTTCGGGAAATGACAAAATTTTAATTCCTAAAGCTTCAATCAAATCGGCGCTACCGCTTTTACTCGAAACGGAGCGGTTTCCGTGCTTGGCCACAGGAATGCCGGCGCCAGCTACCACGATAGACGCGATAGTTGAGATGTTGAACGTGCCCATCCCATCTCCGCCCGTGCCGCAGGTGTCTATGGCCGTAGAGGGGGCGGTGACTTTAGTTGCCTTTTCCCGCATTACCTTTGCTGCGGCAGTGATTTCCTCGACGGTTTCTCCTTTGCTTCTTAGAGCCACTAAAAACCCTGCAGACTCTATTTCGGAGGCGGTGCCGTTGAGGATTGCCATCACGGCTTCGTGCATCTCTTCGAAAGATAGGTTTTCTCCTACGGTAAGTTTTTCAATATAGTTTTTAAGCATTGTTATCCCTCCTGTTTTTCGCAATTTTTAAAGTTTCGATCAAGCCTGCTGCTTTGTTTTGCGTTTCTAAAAACTCTCTTTTCGGGTCGGAACCCGCGACTATTCCTGCTCCGGCCTGAATTGTCAGCCCTTCATCGGTTTGCATGAAGGACCTAATGGCAATACTCATCTCTAAGTTACCATTAAACCCTATGTATCCTATTGCGCCACCATAGGGACCTCTCGAAAAGGGCTCCGCCTCGCCTATAATTTTTATGGCGACTTCCTTAGGCGTTCCCGTTACCGTCCCTGCCGGAAAGGAGGCTTGCAGAGCCTGGATTGCGCTGATATCAGTTCTGAGCCTACCTTCTACTTGAGAGACGAGATGCATGACCTTGCTGTACCTTTCCACCTCAAAGTACTTAGACACTTTGATGCTTTCCTTCAGACATATTCCTCTGAACTCCTCCATCGAGAGATCCAACAAAAGCATGTGTTCCTCCCGTTCCTTGTCGTCAAACAACATCTCCATCTCGAAGAAATTGTCTTCATCGAGATCTTTGCCCCGCCGCCTGGTGCCTGCTATCGGTCTGGTAAGGGTGACTCCATTCTTGATCCCTAAAAGAAGTTCCGGAGAGGACCCGATCAGACTTTTCCCGTCGAAATTCATGATGAACATATAGGGGGAGGGGTTAACGGTTTTTAATGTTTTGTACAACGAGAGAGGGCAAAAAACGTCTTTGGATTTGATTTGTCTTGATAGGACGACCTGAGTTGCCTCGCCCTTTTTTATTCGTTCCAATACTTCGGAAACCATGCTGATGAAGTCTTCCTTCGACGGGATGGACTCTAACTCTAAAGGCACATCTTCATATCCGTGAGCTTCAAAGGCTGTTTCAGAGTGCAATTCATCGAAGAACGCCCTTTGGTTGGAAGAGATAATCTTTCCGGTAGTCTTATCTGCAACGCAATAAACCCCTGGCTCGAATAAAAAGGCATCGGGGAAGGGCGAAGATGAGCGCGAGTCCGATATAATGTCATATCCTATGTACCCTAAAAGCCCTCCGTCGAAAGGCACGTAGCTGTCAGGACAGGTTCTGTTTTCTTTAAGGTATTCATCGACTATTTTGAAGAAGTCCTTTTTTGGAAATTTACTCTCTCGTCCATCTCGGTATAATACGATGGTTTCATCTTCTTTAGCTTGAAAAATTCTTTTTGGGGAAGTGCCAATAACGATATAATCATTGAATTCCATCAAAAAGGACGGTTCGTAGTTTTTCAATATCTCGTATAAATCTCTTTTATCTTCCGCTGTTAAATTATCGTATGGTGATTTGAGATTTGTATTGTCCGAAACTGTCGCCAGTGATTTTTTTCTTTGCCCATACATTTGCCATCACTCCTCATGTCGGTAAAATTGATCTCTAAAAATAAAACCGGAGAGTCCTCTTTAGAGGGCCCTCCGGTTTTATTACACTTGGATATAAACAGAGGGCCACGAAGACTGATCCTTGTGGGATCTGCCTCCCTGGCCCTCCCTAAAATTTATCTAGGCCGCGGCAGGCAGACTCAGCGAGCCTGCCACCACCAATTATTGTTCTTTATATTGTGATTATTAAGTATTATCATATTGCTATTGCCCCTTTCGTCAGGTTGGGTAGAATTTATCATGGCCTAATAAATATTGTCAAGTGGTAAAAACATTTTTTTGTATTTATTTATGTGATTGTTTTTAAGCGAATAGATAGATTTTATGGAGGTGTAATGTTGAGGAAGAGAAAAGAAGTATTGATCGTGTTGTGTACAATAGCGATAATCATGATGATAGGTATTGGAATTGTTAGTCCTATATTACCGCATTATGCGAGGTCATTTGGAGTAAATATCGCCATGGTCGGACTTTTGATTACAGGATTTGGCGTTGCAAGAATTTTGGTGGATATACCTGCCGGAAGATTGGTCGAGGTATTGGGAAGGCGGCCTATGTTAATTGCGGGGCCCGCTTTACTTGGAGGAGCGTCTTTTTTTTGCGCCTTAGCCAAGACCTACCCCCAGCTGTTGTTTTTCAGATTTTTGCAGGGTCTGGGCTCCGGTTTATATACAACAGCCGCGATGGTCATGCTTGCCGATATTAGCAACGTCAGGACCAGAGGTCCCATGATGAGTTTTTATCAAGGCGCCATATTAATCGGTGCAGGGCTTGGTCCGACTCTTGGGGGGTATATAGCTGATATATGGGGCATTCGAGCTCCCTTCCTCGTCTATGCCTTCATGGCGGCTTTCGCTACAGCCTGGGCTTACTTTAAACTACCTGAAACTAAGTCCCCTAAGACGGTAAGGGAGATTTGCGACGACATTTCTATCGATGAAAGCGGAGATGACAAACCGAGAGTAACGTTTATGGGAAGCATATTGAAGTTATTTAAAAAGAAAGAATTCCTGCTTGGTTCGCTTGTGACCTTCGGTATATTTTTCACCCGTACCGGTACGCAAAACCAACTCATACCCTTGCTTGGAGCAGATAGATTGGACCTTTCGGCCTCGCTTATAGGTACAGTGTTGACTGTGGTAACAATTTTCCAGTTTTTGGCACTGCTTGTCGCTGGCAGGCTATCCGCCAGACTTCCCAGGAAAATTTTAATAACACCCGGTAGCGTTGCTTTGGGCATAGGATTGGCATTGGTGGCCTTCAGCAGAAGCTATTGGTCGTTAATCGTTAGTGCTATGGTTATGGGTGCCGGCATAGGCTTAGCGGGACCCGTTATATCTGCTTACGTCGCAGATACCCTGTCGCGGGAGGAATACGGGATAGGTATGGGATTGTATAGGGCAATAAGCGATATTGGATTCGTGGTTGGGCCGGTTATGTTGGGTTGGCTTGCCGATAGGGGAGGTTTTTCGACACCGATACTTTTGAACGCTTCATTTGTTATATGTATAGCCTGTGTTTTTCACATCTTTGCCCGAGAGACCGCTAAGTAAGAGAGCACTGAATAACAAATGGATATATCATTTCATTAGCACTTCTTGACAAAGTAGGGATGCCCTGCGAGAATTAAAATAAGGCAGTATGTCTATTGATTCATTAAAAACAGAGGGGGTGAGAAATGGGATATAAAATTTAGTCCATATTCCGTTAGAGGAAAATTTAAAAACTGAGGAGGGGGAAGGGTTTCATGGTTACTTTAATTGAAAAGATGCTTAATGAAGCAATTGATGCCACAAAATCCGTTTTTCTTGTGATAAAAGAAAAACGCGGTGGTCAGTTTAGGCTGGATGACTGCAAACCCTATGTCGATGCGGTCAACAAGATGTCCGTAGGCGAGGGTCAATGCAAGGAAGTCATCGATCTTCACGTCCAGTCGGTCAATGCCCATTACGAAATTTTAAAAGGGTTGACCGATTACATTCGGCCGGAAGATGATCCCTTTGTGGAACATTATCAAACCCCGCCCATACTCGAAATACTCTATGATGAAGACCCCGGTTTCAAAAAATCAATGGACAAGTTCATCGAGGCTATCGGTGAAAACAGGGCGTTGATCGGGCGCGAGGCGGCTCGCAGATATGGCGGCATGTACGGCCCTACATGTGTTGTTGATTTTGCGATGTCCGTAGGTTCTGTGCCTAATCTTGTGAATAAAATTTTACTCGGATTAGATATTCCGGACAAAGACAAAAAGACAATCCTTGCTTGCAAATCCTGGGGCATGAATACATCCTACGGCTTTGGTGCTGCCTTTCGAGCTGCCATTGAGGCAGGGAAATCGGCTGCCGAGGCGGAAAATGCAGAGGTAAAACAGTTCCAGTTTATATATAAGGAACCTGTGGAAGCTCAAGCGAGGCTCATGGAGACTCATAACCTTGGCGGACACGGTCCTCATAGCTCCTTCGATGTGAGAAAGTATATGGCACAATATAAGGAAAGAATGCGTCCCTATGTTGTGGCTGCCTTGAAGGCCGGCGTGCATCCGGCCAACATAACGGCTGTTCCGGCTTATTGCGTCGGCGATGTGGGACATCACATTTCACAATCGGCGTACAATATGTTTAAAAACGACATGGTCTTTGGGATATACGATGCTGTAATGCAGGTCTTCGAAAACACCCTTAAGAAGGGTTTGAAAGAAGGGGCTTTCAAAAGCGAGTGGGACGTTTTGGCAGTCGCTACTGGGGCTCCGGCATGCGCCGTGGCTTATATCCTATGGCTTGACAGCTTCACTGTTCCTATGGTGATTGACCTTCTTACAAAGCGGTTCTATAACTATTGTGCCATGAACCCGAAGAGAGGGGAGGCCGACGAACTCCACAATGTGGATTTCATGGACGTAATATTGAGAGGGGAAGAAATCTTGGATATCAGTCCCCTTGGAGCAGGTGGTAAAATTAAGGGAATCGAGGTAGACCTTTCGCCAATTAACAAACACGAAATAGTGAGCAATCCTCAAAGGTACACCTATCCTGCCTGCGCTATAACTCAGAGGTTTGCTGCTTTGATGGCGCTGGCAGATTTTCCGTGCTACTTGACACCCGAATGTACTACCGCCACTTTGATGACGAACATCGTGGCCAAAAATCCCGGTATGCCCGGTGCTCCTGTTAGAGCCTGCAAGGGGTGTGCCGTGACGAAGCTCATCAAGAGAAACGTCCCCTACGTCAAAGGCGAAGGGGCAGGCCCCTGCGGATACTGCGAATGGCATAGAGCTGTTTAGTTAGAGTCTTGTAAATGGGGGGTTCGGAGAAATTCCGGCCCCCCTTAATGTACAAAGGGGGTAAATGTCTTGAAAAAAATCCTGCTTCAATTGGATTGCGATTCTTTGCCCAGCGTTTTCGATGCCGTAACAGCTTATGACGCCGGAGCTGATATCGTCCTGCAATATGGAAATGTAACGAAAGAAAACGTCAGGGATTTAGTTTATGGAGTTATGTTTACCCGCGGAGGAGACAAGTTAAAATTCAGCGCCATTTTTATAGGTGGTTCCAAGGTGATCGAGGCTGCCGAAATACTTGAAATAGTCAAAGGCACGTTTTTCGGTAACGTGAGAAATTCAGTCATGTTCGATCCCAGTGGTTGCAATACCACAGCTGCTGCTGCAGTTGCAAAGATGACCAAAGAATGCGACGTCAAGGGGCAAAAGGTAGTTGTTTTGGCGGGTACCGGTCCCGTAGGACAACGGGCTGCAGCGATGTTTGCCATGGAAGAGGCAAAGGTCTTTGTTACATCCAGGAAGCTGGAAAAGGCAAAAAGGTCTGCGGAAGAGATAAAGGCTATGTTTGGTTTGGAAGTAAAGGCATGTGCCGCCTTCGACGATGAAAGCACGAAAGAAGCCCTGGATGGTGCCGTAGCCGCTCTTTGCACCGGAGCGCCCGGAGTTACTTTAATCGGGGAGAAGTTGTGGAAGGGTCATCCCACGTTGCGAGTCCTTGGGGACGTCAACGCTGTGCCACCCCTTGGCGTGGAGGGGATGAAATCTTCTTTCAACGGAGAAGTGGTAGAGGGGAAGGTATTGTTTGGTTCCATGGGAATCGGCGGACTCAAGATGAGAGTGCACAGGGCATGTGTCGCAAAACTTTTCGAGAGAAACGACATCGTCTTTGACGCAAAATCGATATTAGAGATGGCCAAGGAGCTTTCCTAATTGAGGGTCCTACTTGTAGGAGTGAGCACAAGGGCTCTAGCGCAGTCTGCATTAAAGGCGGGCCTAAAGGTCGTTGCTGTCGACTACTTCGGAGATCTTGATCAAAGGCTCATAATTCCCAGTTTGGCAGTAGGAAGGGATTTTGGTCTTCCTTTTAGTGACGAATCGATCGTTAAAGTTTGTTCCTTGATCGAATATGATGCCCTTATCTACACCGGGGGAGCGGATATCAAGCCATCTTTAATAGATTTTATTTCGAAAGACAAGTTATTGTTGGGCAACGATTCCGAAGTTTTGCGCGACATTAGAGATCCTGTAACATTGCGCGACGCCTGTTGCGCAATGGGGATTAATTTTCCAACGACCTTGCTGCCCGATGAAACGAACAATATGGATCTTAATGAAAGATGGTTGATGAAACCGGTGTATGGTGGAAGCGGTTTTGGTATCCGTTTTTATGAGGGGGAGGAGCCAGGAGAAGGATTTTATGTTCAAAAGTTCGTGTCAGGTCTTCCAGCCTCAGCGTCTTTCTTGTCTGACGGAAAGGGCTGTCGACTTCTAGGCATGACACGACAGCTTATAGGTGATGAATTGCTTGGGGGTTCGGGCTTTAAGTGGTGCGGCAACGTGTTTCCCCTTTCGCCTGTTTTTGCTGGCCTGACAGATGTGATTTCACAATGGGGAGAGAAAATGGTGGGTCACTTTGGCCTGAAAGGCTTATTTGGCATAGATTTTATATTAGGCGGAGACGAAAGGCCCTGTTTAGTGGAGATCAATCCTCGATACACGGCTTCTATGGAGCTGATGGAACCCTATGTCAATATACCCTTACTCGCCCTTCACAAATTGGCTTGCGAGGGCAAGCTGGAAGAGGGATCCCTGGTCATTCCGTCAGAATACGTTTCTAAAGGCATAGTTTATGCCAAAGCAGATTCGGTGACCCCCGATACATCCGGTTGGCTTGGGGTGCATGCAGACATTCCCTTTTCAGGCGAGAGCATCCCCAAAAGTTCTCCTGTATGTAGCGTATTTGGTAGAGGTATAAGCGAAGAAGGCTGTCTTTTTCATCTATATGAAAGGGCAAATGAGGTATATCGAGAGTTAAAAAGCGACGATTATCATGAAAGGCGGAAAGATTGACGTGCAAGTTTGTACTTTGATATCCGGACGGACCTTGGAGCAGGCCAAGGGTATGCATGGCGGTAAAAATAATGACGGCTATAAAAAAGCAGTCGAAAAGGCCTTTTTATCGCCCCTGCTTCTGGAAAAACTTGGTTTAAGTGAGGGAGAGGAGATTTTATTGACGACTCCTTATGGAAGTGTGCGGGTAAAGACGTGCGCAGACATGGGATTGCCTGAAGACGTGGTTTTCATGCCCATGGGCCCAATGGTTAACCTTCTGGTAGGACCCGAGACTGAGGGGACAGGTATGCCATCCTTTAAGGGCTTAAAAGTGGAGGTCAACAAGGCGCGATGAAGATCGAGAAGAACGTCGTATGCACCTTTTGCGGTTGCCTGTGTGACGATATAACCCTAACTATTGAGAATAACAACATAACCAAGGTCGAGAAGGCATGTGCCAACGGAAGAGGTTTGTTCGAAGGTTACGATCCTCATTTCCGTGCGCCCCGAGTTAACGGTAAGGAGGTTGGCTTTCCGGAGGCAATAAAAGAAGCCTCGAATATTCTCTCCTCTGCTAGGTATCCGTTAATATATGGTTTATCTTCCACATCGGTCGAAGCGCAACGCATCTCGGTGCAGCTCGCAGAAACTATCGGTGCTTCAATAGATTCTACTTCTTCTGTATGTCATGGGCCCACGGGTCTAGCCATGCAGTCTGTTGGAGAGCCGACCTGCACCTTGGGGGAGATAAAAAATAGGGCAGATCTGCTCGTATTTTGGGGTTGCAACCCTCTTGTATCTCATAGCAGACACTTCGCCAGGTATTCAGCCATGCCCAAGGGGCGTTTCATCTCAGAAGGGAGGAAAGACCGCAAAGTCGTAGTCGTTGATGTCCGTCGTTCAGAGACGGCCAAGGCGGCAGACCTATTTATACAAATAAGGCAAGGATATGACTACGAGGTTCTTTTAGCGATAAAGGCCCTTGTAAAAGGAAAGGTTTTAAGCGCAACCGAGGTTGGAGGGGTTCCGACAGAACTATTACAACAATTTGTTCATACGATGAAGTCATGTCGTTATGGTGTCATCTTTTTCGGAATGGGTTTGACCATGACGAAAGGTAGGGATTTAAACGTTCGCGAAGTCTTTTCTCTGGTCAGGGAGTTGAATAATTATACGAGATTTTCTGCTATGCCGATGCGAGGTCACGGCAACGTGACCGGAGCGGATCAGGTTATGTCCTGGCTATGCGGGTATCCTTTTGCAATCAACTTTTCCAAGAGGTATCCCAGGTACGGCCCCGGCGAGTTTACCGCTGTCGATTTATTGTCCGGCAGAGAGGCAGATGCTTTGCTGGTCATAGCATCAGATCCGGTTGCACACTTTCCTGCTGAGGCAGTAAGGCATATCGAGAATATTCCATCCATAGTGATAGATCCCGTTGAAAGCTTGACCGCGACAATCGCTACTGTTTATTTTCCAACCGCTATGTATGGAGTAGACTGCGAAGGCACTGCCTATAGAATGGACAGTGTACCCTTGCGATTAAAAGCTCCTTTGGAACGGCAGAGAAAGAGTGATGAAGAGGTTTTGGAAGCTATCTTTGAGGACGTGAAAAAATGTTAGTGATAAAAAACGGTCGGGTATATGACCCGATAAACGGTGTAAAGGGAGAAATTAGGGACATTTACATTGAGGGCGGCAAGATTGTGGGAAAGCCCGAGCACATCCCTAAAGATAC
>DGDP01000025.1:18566-20124 GCA_002385485.1 Acetomicrobium sp. UBA3949
GGTTCCAGAGTGCCTACGACTTTCATGACTGCCTACAGATACGTCGAGATGGGGTACACCACGGTCGTAGAAGCCGCATCTGCCCCTCTGGTAACACGTCATACACACGAAGAATTAAGAGACATGCCATCTGTGGATAAAGCAATATTAATTACAATGGGTAATAACGAAATTTTGATGGATAGGATTTCGCAGGGCAAAATCGACGAAGCAAGAGATATCGTGGCCTGGCTGCTGAAATCAACTGGAGGTTATGGCGTTAAAGTAGTAAATCCAGGCGGAGTGGAAAACTGGAAGTGGGGAGGTAATGTAGAAAGTTGGGATGACGAAGTGCGACATTTTGACATTTCATCGAGAAAATTGATAAATACTCTAGTCACTATAGTTGATGAGCTCAAACTTCCCCATTCGGTGCATCTACACGGAATTAACTTGGGGTTGCCCGGAAACGCAGATACGACAGCGGAGATCATAAAAGATATCCCCGGCAGACTTCACCTCTGTCACCTGCAGTTTATGAGCTATGGAAGGAACAAAAAAGGTGGGCTTCGTAGTGGCGCCTGGATTGTTGCCGAAGTTTTAAATGGGCATCCCAACGTGACAATGGACGTCGGCCAAATCGTTTTCGGTAATGCCGTCACTATGACGTCCGATGGGCCTCTTGAGTATAGAATACAAAAAATGACGGGCCATAAGTGGTGTAATGATGATGTGGAGTGTGAGACCGGTGGCGGAATAGTTCCTTTGGAATATAAAATTAAATCGGTCTCGTCGGCAGTTCAATGGATTACTGGTATGGAGCTTTTTTTACTGACTAAAGATCCGTGGCAGTTGGCTCTCACGACAGATCATCCCAATGCAGGGCCTTTCTTCTGTTATCCTCAGGTTGTAAGGCTTTTGATGGATAAAGATTACAGGGATCACTTTATAAGCTTATTGCCTCCGAAGGCCTTCAGGGGGTCGGTCTTGAGGGAATTGAATCGAGAGTATACTCTTTATGAAATAGCGATAATAACGAGAGCTGCTCCAGCAAAGATATTAGGTTTGCCGGAAAAGGGACATCTGGGCATTGGAGCCGATGGAGATGTGGCAGTATATGATCCTAATCAGTTCGGAAAAAGAAAGTGTCTCTGCAGCTTTAAACCTTGTCGCCGAGCCCTTGATTTTCCGTCATGGGTTATTAAGGGTGGAGAAATAGTCGTGAGGGATGGTGCGATTTTAAGGGATATCCCCGGGGTGGTATATAGGGTGAATCCTTCTTATGACGGGCTAATCGTAGATAAAATAAGAGAAGATTTTGAGAGATACTATACCCTTTCTTTTGATAACTATCCCGTCCAGGAAGAGTACTTAAAAGACGCTAAAGGGGTGGCCTGCCAGTGAACTTACAGGAACAGAGACACGTTGCCTTTATCCTTTTAGGAGCCAACTTAGGCGACAGACAAAGCAATATTTTGCAGGCGCTTCAATATATCCAGGTAAGAGCGAAAGTAGAAAGGGTATCTTCTTTCTACGAAACGGAGCCGTTAGACGGAAGTGACCAGCCGAAGTACCTGAA
>DGDP01000025.1:20441-20589 GCA_002385485.1 Acetomicrobium sp. UBA3949
CCCAGACCCATAGATATAGATCTTTTATTTTACGATGATCTCATAATAAAGGAAAGTGATATATGGATACCTCATCCTAGAATGCAGGAAAGAGCTTTTACTCTAATTCCCTTGGCGGAAATAGCTCCAGACTACGTTCACCCCCTTA
>DGDP01000023.1:0-36083 GCA_002385485.1 Acetomicrobium sp. UBA3949
TCCTACAAATATTTTACGCGATCAAGGAACTCTATCGATTTGACAGGGCGTCTAAAAATGATTACACTGAGTTCCGATTGTGTTGTTCATAACAAGGTTTATCCCGTCCATAAGCGGTCTCACAATTTCTGAGCAAAGGAGTTGATAACATTGCCGGCAGATATAGCGCAAGAGCTCAAGGAGACTGAAGAATCTGCGAAGAAGTTGGTGGAAGAGGCCAAAACTAAAGCCAACGGCATCATCGAAGAAGCTCGCGTGAAGGCAGAAGAAATTATCAAAGAGGCAAAAGCTAAAGCAAGAGCTCAGTACAGGGAAATAGTTCAACAAGCTCAAGCCGAAGCTGAGAAAAAGGCCCAATCTATCATCGAGCAAGGCAAAAAGAAAATCTCCTCTGAAAGAGAGACCTACCTTCCTAAAGTAGATCGTGTTGCTGCTTTAGTGATGGAAGAGGTGATGAAAACATATGGCAATAACTAAGTTTTGCAAGCTCGATCTCGTCGTTCATGAGTCCGTAAGAGAAGAGGTTATGAGCGAACTTCAGCGTCTCGGGTGCTGTGAGGTAATTACTACAGAGCAAGCTGAAGAAGATCAATGGCGGCCCGAAAGCATTAAATCCCTCGACGATAAGCTGTCCGACGCAAGATTTGCTATAAGATTTCTCGAGCCTTACTATCAGGGCGAGGGAAGCAAAATTGCCAGAATGCTTGGAAACAAGCCTAAGGTATCACTTGACGAAATATCGAGGCTGGAAGAGAGTTTTGATATCGTTCAATATTCGGCTAAGTTGAGAGAGGTCGAAAAGAAATTATCTGAAATAAGGGCAGAACTTTCCAGGCTCAGAAACATTGAAGGAATAGTAGCAAAAGTCGTCGATTTTCAACTTCCTCTTTCGTTGATAACAAAGGGAACGGACTACGTAACCGGCATAATGGCTGCTATACCGGTCGAACAAACCGGGGTGTTTAAATCGTTGCTGGAAGGTTCGATCAATCCGGACGAAGGTGATTTCTTCATATCTACCCCCAAAGAAAAGGACAAGGAGGTATATTTGATTGCTCTTTTCGTAAAGGAGAAAAAGGAAGAAATCAGAAATTTGTTGACGTCTAACGGAGCTTCAATAATAGAGCTTGATCCCAGGTTGCTTGGAACGCCAGTTGAAGAGCTTGAAAACATGGCAGAGACAAAGAAGGAACTCATCGCTGAAGAAGAAAAACTATTTGCGTCAATCTCCGATGAAGCTAAAAAGAATTTCATGTACCTCGAGCAACTCCACGATTATTATGATTTAATTAAACGAAGGCTTGAAGCTATTGGTTCTGGGCTTTCGACGGAACATGCCACTTGGAATAAGATGTGGGTTCCAACGATTGCGATTGATCGCATACAGTCTGCATTGTCTTCCTACAAGTCATTAGTTCACATGGAAATTTCGGAACCGGAGGAAGAGGATGAACCGCCTGTATATCTAGTCTCAAGGAAATGGGCATCTCCCTTTGAGCCATTGACAAAACTTTACGGATTACCAGAGTACAATGGTATCGATCCAACACCATTTTTTGCTCCCTTTTATTTCTTATTTTTCGGCATGTGTTTAGGTGATGCAGGATATGGTGCCCTCTTAGCCTTGATCTTTTTGTATATCATTAAGAAGTATTGCCCCCGTAAGGATGCCTTTAAATTCTTTGTTTTGTTTGTTCTGGCAGGAATTTCATCGGTACTTGTGGGTGTTTTGACCGGCTCGCTGTTCGGGGATATGATCGATGCATTTCCCATATTAGCATCACTTCGAGATATCAAAAATTCATTAAAGATCACTGACGTAATGTACAATCCCATGCCTTTCCTCGGTTTTTCTCTGTTCATTGGTTTCGTACAAATAATCTTCGGACTCTTCATCGCCTTTTTCGATAATCTTCGAAAGAAGGATTACATCGGAGCGATAGGGGACCAAGGTGGTTGGATAACTTTCCTTCTGGGTTTGGCTCTCTATATACTCGTTCGTGCTGGAATGTTGCCGCCTTCGCTTTCTTCTGCCAGCGCAATAACAGCTATTGCAGGAGCCTGTATACTGGTTGCAACTCAGGGAAGGGAAAAGAAAAATATCTTTTCCAAATTGTTTTCCGGGATCATGAGCCTATATTCCATAACATCGTACTTAGGTGACGTGTTAAGTTACAGCAGGCTCTTAGCGCTTGGTTTAGCCACTTCAGCAATAGCGATGATCATCAATACATTGACATTGCAGCTATTTCATATTCCCTACATAGGCTGGTTATTGGGGATAATTTTGTTCGCAGGCGGACATATATTTAGCATAGCTGTTAACGTTTTAGGGGCATTTGTCCATTCCTTGCGTCTCCAATACGTCGAGTTCTTCAGCAAATTTTACAAAGCCGGAGGAAGAGCATTCGATCCATTTGATATGAATGCACGTTATGTTGACATTGCAGAAAGCTATGATTTCGATCATTTAATTCACGTAAAAGCTTCCAGTTAGTTTAACAATTACATTAAAAACATGGCAATTTACGCCAATTAATAATTTTTGAAAGGAGTGTATTTGATTATGGAATGGGGACTTGCATTAGCTATATTAGGTGCTGCGTTGGCTGCGGGGTGTGCCGGTTCAGGTTCTGCTCTTGGTGTAGGTGTTGCCGGTGAATCGGGAGCTGGGGTCATGACAGAGGATCCCGGGAAGTTTGGTCTGGTTTTGTTACTTCAGGCACTGCCTGGAACTCAGGGGATATATGGTTTGCTGATAGGATTTTTTACTATCATGCAGGTTGGACTGCTTGGCGGTGAACCGGTTGCGGTTAGTTTGGAACAGGGGATGGCCATACTTTTTGCCTGTTTGCCAATCGCAATAGTTGGATATATTTCAGGATATTCGCAGGGCAAGACATCAGCTGCCTGCATTCAGCTTATTGCTAAAAGGCCTGAGGAAACTGGTAAAGCAGTTATATTGCCTGCGATGGTGGAGACTTATGCCGTTTTGGCTCTTTTGATGAGCATCATATTGCTTAACGGCATTAGCTTATAGAGGTGTTGCCAAATGGCATTGGCTGATGTCAAGACAAAAATAGAAGATGATGCAAGAAAACAAGCCGACGAAATATTGGAGAAGGCCAAGAAACAAGCCGAAGAGATAATTTCAAAGGCTCAAGGGGAAGCTCAGAAAATACAGGAAGAATGGATGCGACAGGCGAAAGAAGAAAGAGAAAATATTTTTAAGAGAAGAGAAATTGTCGCGGACCTGGATCTAGGGAAGATTGAACTATCGATGAAAAGATCTCTGATCGAAGAGACACTGACGAAAGCCAGAAAAAAGATGAACACCATTGATCCTAAGAAATATGCTTCATTCGTCGAAACGGTCTTGAAGACTGCCGTCAAAGAGTCGGAAAAATCCGAAGGGCTGATCTATGTCGGCGAAGAAGAGGCGATTATAGACGAAGAATGGGTATCTAATTTCAATCGGAAAAATGATACCAAATTGAGTTTAGCCGATGAAAAGTTACCTTTTAGAGGGGGTTTTATCCTAAATGTCGGCGATATCGATATAAACTGCTCCTTTGATATGCTAATAGCAAGCATCCAAGACGAGCTCGAATTGATAATTGCAGAGGAACTTTTCTCGGATTAGCCCTTTTATAGGAGATGAATCATGATAAATTTAGGGTCGGTGAGACAATTGGAAGCCAGAAGCGAATACACCTATGCCGTATCCCGCTTGAGGGCGATGGAGAATAGAAATATCGATACTTCGGCCATGCAGCAAATGGCAGAGGCGGAGAGCTTTGAGTCTGCATGGAAATTGTTCATCGAGACGTGCTATGGGCAATGGATTGCTGAAATGGGCAACAACTCTTCATACGATAATTTATTGGAAGCAGAGCTTTCATACACCTATGGAGAGCTCAGAAAATTCGTTCCTGACCCACAGCTGGTTCAGCTTTTTCAAATCCCTTATGACTTCCATAATTTGAAGGTCATATTAAAGGGAATGTTTGCCCAGAGAGAGGGTGGTAAAAGTCGGTGGGATCTGTTGGTTTCCATGGGTTCATATCCGGCAGACGATATGATATTAGCCGTTGAAAGCGAAGATTACCGACTCCTTCCTCATCAGTTGCACAGGATAATTCCATCATGCGTAATGATATGGGAACAGACGAAAAATATTCTAGAGATAGAACAACTTTTAGACAGACATATGTTTTATATTATGCGCTTGATAGCAGATGAGCTTTCTTATAACGGCGTAAAGGAATATGTTCGTTTTCGGATCGACGGGGAAAATATCAGAACGATGTTGCGGCTTAAGAGGATGAATGCCGATGCATCGCAGATATCAAACTATCTTCATTCCGGCGGCACATATTCAACGGAACTTTTGGCACAGCTGTACGCCGAACCAAAGGAATCGTGGGCTAGGGAACTTGCCTTTGGTTATATGGGACGTATATTGGATAACGTCGAAGAAATGGATTCGTCGAGGATTTTGCCCGAAATTGAAAAACGGTCCGACGGGATGATCAGCAAATACTTAAACAAATACCAATACGATCCTTTTGCCCCTGAACAGGTTCTCCGCTTTCTCTGGCTAAAAGAGACAGAGGTTAAAAATTTGAGAATTATACTCGTGGGCAAGGCCAGTGGGGTAGAGAAAGATATGATAAAGGGGTTGTTGCGCCATGCAGCGTAGGACACATCCCATAGCAGCAGTGGGGGATTATGAAAGCGTTTTGCCCTTCCAGGCGATAGGTTTAAAACAGTTTGTAATAGACGATCCGAATGACGATAAGAAATTTAGAGAAATATTGATTGATATCATTAATAAACAATACGCTATCTGCCTTATCACCGAAGATATATATGAGAAATTCGATAGTATTATCGATGAACTAACGCGGGACAACATGTTAAGCGTAATTCCGGTACCAACTTTAAAGTACTCTACAGGTTTTGGTTCAACGCAGATTAAGAATTGGGTAGAGAAGGCAGTAGGTATTGATATTTTCGCAAATAAATAATTGAGCAAAATTATTTGAATTTGGAGGGAGTTTTCGATGGGCGAGACGGCTCGTAAGCAGATAAAGGGATCTATCACGAGAATATCAGGGCCATTAGTAGTGGCAAGCGGCATGGCCGGCGCCTCGATGTATGATGTTGTTCGAGTAGGCGACCTGGGTTTGGTCGGGGAAATTATCGAGTTGAAGGGTGATAACGCTTTCGTTCAGGTTTACGAGGAAACATCAGGTTTGAAGCCAAAGGAACCTGTTATAAGCACAGGGGCTCCTTTAAGCGTCGAATTAGGGCCTGGACTTATAGAACAATTTTTCGATGGAGTACAAAGGCCTTTGAGCATGATAGAAAAGGAAGCACAAAGTCCATATATCACGAGGGGCATTGACGTGCCAGCTCTCGATAGAAAGAAAAAGTGGGGGTTTGTCCCAAAAGTCAAAAACGGAGAATCCGTGGGCCCCGGAGATATACTGGGGATCGTTCAGGAAACTGTTCTCGTTGAACATCGTATATTGGTTCCCAATGGAGTTGAGGGTAAAGTCAGGTCCATAAAAGAGGGAGAATATACTGTTGACGATGTGATTGTTGAGATAGAAGATGAGCGGGGTAATGTGCATAAGGTTACAATGATGCAGCGCTGGCCCGTAAGATTTCCCAAACCGGTAGCCCGAAGGTTAAAACCTGAAATACCGCTGCTCACAGGTCAGCGCGTCGTAGATATGTTTTTCCCTATTGCCAGAGGAGGAACTGCATGCGTTCCCGGCCCATTCGGCAGCGGCAAGACGGTCATCCAGCACCAGCTTGCCAAGTGGGCAGACGCTGAGATAGTAGTGTATGTTGGATGTGGTGAGCGTGGCAATGAAATGACTGACGTTTTGCTGGAATTCCCCGAATTACAGGATCCGAGATCCGGGCAACCTCTCATGAAGAGAACAGTCCTTATAGCAAACACGTCAAATATGCCTGTGGCCGCTCGAGAAGCCAGCATTTATACAGCCATCACAATAGCTGAGCATTATAGAGATATGGGATATTCAGTTGCCTTGATGGCGGATTCGACAAGCCGATGGGCAGAAGCTTTAAGAGAAATATCCGGTCGTTTGGAAGAAATGCCCGGCGAAGAAGGTTACCCTGCATACTTGGGGACAAGACTGGCATCTTTCTATGAGCGAGCCGGCAGAAGCATATGCTTGGGTAAAGATGGAAGGGAAGGTGCCATAAGCGTTATTGGTGCCGTTTCTCCCCCTGGCGGAGATCTTTCGGAACCCGTAAGTCAGAACACCTTGAGGGTTACAAAGGTATTCTGGGGATTGGATGCATCGTTGGCTTATCAGAGGCATTTCCCTGCCATAAACTGGCTAAACAGTTATTCTCTATATACCGATGTGTTGGGAGAATACTGGGATGAAAAGTACGACGGCGAATGGAGCATGCAACGGATCGAAGCCATGTCTCTCCTGGAGGAAGAGTCGCAATTGCTGGAAGTCGTGAGGTTAGTCGGCATTGACGCACTTTCTCGGGAGGAGCGCTTGGTTCTGGAAACGGCTAAATCGATAAGGGAAGATTTTTTGCATCAAAATGCTTTTCATGAGGTCGATACATATGCCTCAATGGATAAGCAGTTTAAGATGCTTCGCAATATCTTAACTTTCCATCATACAGCGAAAGATGCATTGCGTCGAGGAGCAGACATAAAGAAACTTTTCGAACTTCCCATTAGGGAAAATATAGCTAGAATGAGATATGTTTCTGAAGATAAGTTAGATTCCCTCGACCAACTTGAAGCTGAGATTCGCTCTCAAATCAATAAGATAATACCAACGGGAGGCGACAATTATGCTGCCTAAAGAATACAGAACAATCAATGATCTTTCAGGCCCCCTTATGGTGGTTGAAAAAACGGCTGACGTTCGCTACGATGAGCTCGTCGAGATCTTGTTGAGCAACGGCGAAAGAAGACGAGGCCGCGTTTTGGAAATATCGACAGATAAGGCCCTTGTTCAAGTCTTCGAAGGTACTACGGGGATAGATCTTGAAAACACGAAGGTTCGTTTTCTTGGAAAAGTATTGATGATTCCCGTCTCGAGGGGATTATTGGGAAGGATCTTTAACGGGAGGGGTGAGCCCATAGACGACGGTCCTGCCATAATACCGGAGAAGCATTTGGATATAAACGGATATCCTATCAATCCTTACTCTAGAGATTATCCGTCGGAGTTTATACAGACAGGGATATCCACTATAGACGGCATGAACCCAATTGTTCGCGGACAGAAGCTTCCAATATTTTCAGGAAGCGGTATGCCTCACAATAAGATGGCCGCTCAAATTGCGCGTCAAGCTACCGTCTTGGGTTCTCAAGAAAGATTTGCCGTAGTATTTGCTGCAATGGGCATCACATTTGAAGAAGCCTCTTTCTTCATAGATGACTTTAGAAGAACGGGAGCTATCGAGCGTGCCGTTATGTTCCTAAATCTTGCCGATGACCCTGCAATTGAACGTATAACTACGCCAAGGCTCGCCCTTACCTGTGCGGAGTATCTGGCATTTGAGCTCGATATGCACGTACTTGTCATATTAACTGACATGACCAACTATTGCGAAGCCTTAAGGGAAATATCAGCAGCCAGAAAAGAGGTGCCCGGCAGAAGAGGTTACCCCGGCTACCTCTATACTGACCTAGCTACGATGTATGAGAGGGCAGGCCGCCTGCGTGGTTATAAGGGCTCCATAACACAGCTTCCCATACTAACAATGCCTGAGGATGATATAACTCACCCGATTCCTGACCTGACGGGCTATATAACGGAAGGGCAAATTATTATGAGCAGAGGACTTCACCGTAAAGGCATATATCCCCCCGTCGATGTGCTGCCTTCTCTTTCGCGATTGAAGGACAAGGGAATAGGAAGGGATAAAACGCGAGAAGACCATGCCGACCTTTTGAATCAGTTGTTTGCGGCATATGCTAGAGGAAAAGAGGCTAAAGAGTTGGCCGTTATCCTTGGCGAGGGAGCGTTAACGGAAAGTGATAAGGCATTCGCAGAGTTTGCCGATAAGTTTGAAGATAGATATGTAAGGCAAGGCGAGTACGAGAACAGGACCATATTGGAGACTCTCGAGCTTGGGTGGGAACTGCTTGCACCTCTGCCTTTGACGGAGCTGAAGCGGGTAAGGGACGAATACATCGAGAAATACCTAAAACCCAAACGTCAGGACGACGAAACAAATAAAGACGAGGTGGCCACCTCTTCTGCTACATCGTAAATTAAAAGGAGTGATAAGAGTTGGCCAATAAATTGAACGTCAATCCCAACAGAATGATGCTAAACGTCATCAAGAGGCGACTTGCGGCCGCAAAAAGAGGACATAAATTATTAAAAGATAAGCAGGATGCATTAATAAAGCAATTCTTGCAGAAAGCAAGAGATGTAAAGGATTTGCGCGAGAAAGTGGAAGCGGCCATTTTCGCCTGTTATCGAAGCTTTCTGATGGCGCGTGCCCAAATGGTGCCGGCCGTACTGGAGCAATCTTTATTAATGGCTGGCGGCGGAGAAACAGGCGTTCATGTAAAGACTCGCAACCTTATGAGCGTCGCGGTTCCCGAATATACAATAGACAAAGCAGAAGAACAGGTGAAAGGTTACGGCTTTGCCATGACATCCGGCAGCCTGGATTTGGCGTTGGAGCAATTTCAGGAACTGCTCCCCGACTTGATACGCCTTGCCAGCGAAGAGAAGGCATTACGGTTGATGGCCAGCGAAATAGAACGTACACGCAGAAGGGTTAATGCCCTCGAATATGTTATGATTCCGGCATTTGAGGAAACGATAAGGGATATAACTATGAGATTAGACGAAATGGAACGATCTAACTTAAGCAGGTTAATGCGGATAAAGGAAATAGTCAGATCCCATTAAGTAATTGTCTATCTTCGTTGTTTACGCGAAATCCCGCGGGATGTTCTTTATAAAAAATCCCACGGGATTTTTTATCTTTTATTTTCTCCTATATAAAAATTGTCCCAGGGGCTCCAAATCGAGGCTGCGATAATCGTAAATATGCTCAGTGGCACCAACCATCATTATGCCTCCCGGACGTAGAGTCTTGACGAACTTTTGATACAAAGTTTTCTTAGTTTCTGCAGAAAAATATATCACGACATTTCGACATAATATTAAGTCATATTCGTTCTGGGGGAAGGTGGCATTGAGCAGGTTCATGATTTTAAATTGGACTCGTCTTCTTATCGTGTCCTTAACTTTAAAATGTTCTTCGTCAATTTTGACGAAATATTTATCGATCCAATTTGGGGGTACATTTGCTAATTGTCTTTGGTGATATATTCCCTTTAAAGCAATGTTTGTTGCCTCTTCGTCAATATCCCATGCATCTATGTAAGGCGGACATAAGAGCTTAAGCTCTTCAGCCAGAATTGCCAGGGAGTAAGCTTCCTCTCCTGTAGCTGAGCCGGCACTCCACATTTTAAGACGTCTTCCTTTCTCCTTTATTAACTCCGGCAAAACCTTGTCTCGCAAATGCCACCATATTGATGGATTTCTAAAAAATTCAGACACATTGATTGCGAGGTAGTCCAAAAACTCCTTTCGTTTTTCCGGGTCTTTTTTCAGTATTTCGAAATATTCATCATAATTGGAACATTTCCAACGCTGCATTAACATATGGACCCGTCGGTGAATTTGCTGTTTATAGGCGTCAAGTTCAATGTTCATTAGCGACTTTACTTTATTTTTGAATTCATCGTATCCGGGCATTGGCGAAAACTGCGTTTCCATAAGAACCCTCCCTAAAAGCCAATATTGTAGTGTTGAAAAAAGGTCTTCATGATGATATCTTTAACATAGAAAATAAACAAGATTTCGAGCATTCCGGATGACCGCGTTCCTGGGATAGAACGAGGAAAGTCCGGGCTCCACAGGGCAAAGCGCTGGATAACGTCCAGCAGGCGCGAGCCTCGGGATAGTGCCACAGAAAGATACCGCTCCCATTTGGAGTAAGGGTGAAAAGGTGGAGTAAGAGCCCACCGGTCATTGGGCGACCAGTGAGCCAGGCAAACCCCGCTTGGAGCAAGATCTAATAGGGAGGGATGAGGTGGCCCGCTGACCTCCGGGTTGATCGCTAGAGGATGGGCGCAAGCTCATCCCGAGATAAATGGTCATCAATATTACAGAACCCGGCTTATGGAATGCTCGAAATAAATAATACAAGCCCCAGGGCCTAATAATAAGTTGACTAAATTAGGCCCTGGGGCTTGTATTATGTGTTGACTTGGTGGTAAAGTGGTAGAAAGTGTATTAAAGTGGGATGGCGTGTGAGATGATGATCGGGACCTATGAGCATCGCCTGGACAGTAAAGGCCGATTGGTATTGCCATCTAAGTTTAGGCAGGAGATGGGGGAACAGCTCGTTGCCTCTGTTGGCGTCGAGAGGTGCATCTCTTTGTATTCCAAGGATGAGTGGGAGAAGCTGCTTGAAAAATTGCAAAAGATGCCCTTTTCTCAAAGTAAGGCTAGAGATTTTTTGCGCGTATTTTTGGCAACGGCTCATGAAATTACCCTCGATTCGGCTGGGAGAATACTTCTCCCACAGATGTTAAAGTCGCATGCATACTTAGAAACGGAGGTCAGCATCATCGGAGTTGGAGATCATTTGGAAATATGGGATCGTGAGACCTGGAACAAATATAGACAGGATATTTTGTCAAACCTGTCAACGATCGTCGAGGGCGTAGAATGGAAGCAATAAGGCATATTCCTGTATTAACTGATGAGATTATAGATATACTATCGCTATCTGACGATATAAAGTTAGTTGTCGATGCTACTGTAGGGCTTGGCGGGCATGCATATGCTTTGTTGTCGACTTTTCCCGACATTAAGCTTTTAGGACTCGACCAGGATGAGAGAGCCTTAGCAATAGCTTCGGAAAAGCTTAAACCCTTCGGCGAAAGGGCCTTGTTAGTTAAATCAAATTTCAGGTTCATAGGCGATGTCGTTAAAAATAGCTTTAGATCTGTAGCGGTTGATGCAATTTTATTCGATTTGGGCGTCTCTTCGTTGCAGCTTGACGATGATGAAAGAGGGTTTTCATTCAATAAACCGGGACCTATTGACATGAGGATGGACCGTGAAGCTGAATTAACAGCCTTTGATATAGTAAATTACTATAACACCAAAGAATTATCTGATATCTTTTACAAGTACGGCGAGGAGCGCTACTCCCGCCAAATAGCAAAGGCAATAATCAGATATCGCGAGCAGAAAGGGTTGATCACTTCCACTGCGGAGTTGGTGGAGATAATTAGGGGGGCACTTCCGGCAAAAATTCAGAGACAAATGGGAAAACATCCGGCAAGAAGGATCTTTCAGGCTCTAAGAATTGTTGTTAACGATGAATTGGGAGCACTTGAAAACGGATTGAAAAACAGCCTGGGTTGCCTTCGAAGCGGTGGACATTTAATAGTCATAAGCTACCATTCTCTGGAGGACCGGATCGTTAAACATTCCTTTAAAGACTGGGAAAAAGAAGGAATTGGAAAGATGTTTTCTAAGAAACCAATTTTACCGAAGAGGGAAGAAATCGAAGGTAATCCGAGATCTAGAAGTGCAAAATTGCGCGTTTTAATAAAATCCTAATATTTTTTGATGGGGAGTGGTATGGGTGGCAACAAAGGGCAAAAAGGGCATTTATGCTTATATTATATTGGTTTCCCTAGCTCTCCTCGGACTTGCGGGGCTTCGTTTTTACAGTTTATATTTAGAGCATGAATTGATGGCTTTAAACCAACAAATTGAAGTATTGCAACAAAAGGATTTGCTTCTTTCTCAACGCCTTCTTTCCATGATGGCCCCGGATCGGGTCGTCTATTATGCCAGCGGGAAATTGGGCATGACGAAGGGCTTAGAGAGAGGTTCTACGATACGACTTGCAATCGCTCCCGGTAGTGAACGTTTTCAAGGAGATAATTTGCCGAATGTAGCTGTGGAGAAAAGAAAGACGTTCGGAATTTTCTCTGCCTTTGCCAGCGCCAAGGAGGATAGAGAGGACTAATTTTGAAAGGGTCTAGGGGTCTTTGGCTTTTAATATTTTTAGCCTTTGTTGTTACAACGGCTAAAGTGGTTCAGCTTTGTCTTATTCCCGATTCAAGAGTTGTAATGTGGGCTAGGAGCCAGTATTGGCAGCAAGTTTTGGTGACATCGTCGAGAGGCACTATCGCGGACAGAAACGGCATAACTCTGGCCCTATCCGTTCCGCGATGGAGCATGTTTGTCGATCCTGCATTTTGGGATCCAAGCCAATTGTCTGCTTTAGGTCAGCATCTTCCTAAGCAAGTCGTCCAGAAACTACAAAAGCCCCTAGAGGGTAGATTTATGTGGTTAGTCCGTAAATTAACATTACAAAAGGGCGAAGAGATATTATCGTTAAATTTAAAAGGGGTATACGGCATAAAGGAAATGGAGCGCTCCTATCCCTTTGGAAAGCATATGGCCCATCTGTTGGGCTTTGTCGACATAGATGAAAAAGGCCTTTCCGGAGTCGAGAGACAATGGGACTTTTTTCTGTACAATCCGCCACGTATGAGAAATTTAATAAGAGACGCCGCAGGGAATTACTTCGAAGCAGCAAATTTATCTTCAGAGGAAGAAATGGTCTTCCCTAAAAGCGAGGTAGTTCTTACAATCGACTGGAGGTTGCAGTACATAGTCGATGAGGCTTTGCAAAACGGAGCGTTCGTGAACAATGCGGAATGGGCAGCGGCTGTATGTATGGATCCCATGACCGGAGAAATATTAGCCATGTCGAGTTTTCCTTCCTTTGACCCCGGGAATAGAGAGACCTTCTCGGGCGATGCACTCAGAAATAACGCGATAGGCAGGGTATATGAACCTGGCTCGGTATTAAAACCTATCATTATGGGCATAGCCTTGGAAAACGGGTATGTTAACTCAAAAAGCAGGTTCAACTGCTCAGGATCTATAAAAATAGCGGATCATGTGATTCGTGAAGTCAATTGGCGTGCTCATGGAAATCAGGACTTCAATAAATTAATTATTAATTCATGCAATGTTGGGATGGCTCAAATTGGTATGATGATGCCCGCAAATTTTACCTACAATGCCCTTAAAAGCTGGGGGTTTGGCCTTCCTACAGGCGTAGAATTGCCGGGTGAAGAAGAAGGATTGCTCCCCCTTCCATCTCAATGGTGGGGCGTTGTGCCTGCCAACATCGCTCTGGGGCAGGGTATAGCAGTTACGCCTCTCCAGTTAGCCCAAGCTTTTTCGGCCATTGCAAACGGAGGCCTTTTAGTTCGTCCCTATTTGACGAAAAACGTATTTGACAGAAAGGGCAACGAAGTTTACCACGGCCAGAGGCGGGAGATTGGCCGAGTGCTTTCAAATTCAACGGCCGAAAGGTTGAGAGTGACCTTAAGGCAAGCAGTGGCAGAGGGCACAGGCAAGCGTGCCGATGTTGAGAACGCGAAGGTGGCCGGGAAGACCGGTACCGCTCAGGTTGCCCATAGGGGAAAATATTTACAAGATACTCACGTAGCCACTTTTGCCGGTTTTTGGCCATATGACAGCCCTCGTTACGTTTTAATAGTCACTGTAGGAAACCCTGGCGCAAAGGGTTATTTAGCTGGAGTAATAGCAGCTCCTATTTTTAGGACAATCGTTGAAGAGATGATGGCAAGCGGCTTTTAAATTCTCAAACGATAGGATGGGTGACTGGAAATGAAAGTTTCGATCAAAGAGTTGGCAGACTTTCTTTTCCGAAGACGATGTCTGAAGAAAATAATAGAAGCGGGCGCGAACTGCTTGGAGAATGAAATTTCAGAGATCTCCATAGACAGTAGACATGTAGACGAAGGCGCTCTTTTTTGCTGCCTCGAAGGAACTAAAAGAAAAGGGGTTGAATTCGCACAGGATGCGCAACGGAGGGGAGCAGTGGCTGTACTTACATCCGAAAGGGTTGATGATTTGGCGATACCTCAACTTATAGTAAAGGATGCAGGGGAAGCATGCGGATTAGCTTCTGCATATTTTTACGGCCTGCCTGCGAGCAAACTACTGATGATTGCTGTTACGGGAACTAACGGAAAGAGTACGACCACCTATCTTATCAAAAGCATTTTAGATACAGGTGACATGAAATGCGGGTTAATAGGAACCATAGTCTATAACGACGGAAAAAGCCACGAGGATGCCGATCGCACAACTCCTCAAGCTCCGTTGATTCAGTCATTGTTAAATAAAATGGTAGATAACAGATGCCACGCATGTGTAATGGAAGCCTCTTCTCATGGCATAGAGCAAAAGCGTATCTTCGGCTGTCTATACGATAGGGCGGTGTTTACGAACTTGACGCCCGAACATTTGGATTATCATGGTGATATGGAAAACTATTTTTGTGCAAAGAGAGATCTCTTCATAAAATATATGCGTGGCGACTGGAAAGCTTCCATAAATACCGATGATCCTTATGGAGACAAGATTGCAAATGAGTTTGCACCACACATTTTAGGTTTTTCCCTGCGCCAAAAGGCAGATAACGCCTTTTATGGTTCCATAAGAAGTAGCTCAATTAGAGGCATCATCATGGATATAAGTTTCCCTGACGGCTCTACGCTCGAAAATGTCACCCTGCCTCTACTGGGAGAATACAATGTATTGAATGCCTTAGCTGCCTCTAGCGTTGCTTGGTCGTTAGACTTTGACGCGGAGGCGATCAGAAAGGGCTTAGAAAATTGCCCTCCCGTTCCAGGAAGACTGGAAAGGTATTTTGTAGAAGATGGTCCTGTATGTATAATTGACTATGCCCATACTCCGGATGCTTTAGAAAAAGTACTTTCCACAGTCAAACCCCTCTGCAGTGGGAGGGTGTGGCTTGTTTTCGGCCATGGAGGAGAGCGTTTTAAGGAGAATAGGCCGATATTAGGAAGCATAGCCGCCCGATTTGCGGATTGTATAGTCGTTACTATGGATAATCCGAGGAGCGAGGATCCCAGGGATATTGCGATGCAGATAGCAGATGGAATAAAATCATCCCCCGGGAGCTCTGAATATTGGACTATCATAGACAGGAAAGAGGCTGTACATTTCGCGTTAGATCGCGCGGGTAAAGGAGATGTAGTTTTGGTAACAGGAAAGGGGCCGGAGCGTAAAATAATATTCAAAGACAGGATGATACCTTATAACGACTTTGAAGCCTTGAAGGAATGGTGCAATCTAAGGGGAAGGGTACTTTCATGAGTCCGACAGATTCTTTTCCTGAAGCTATGACTGTGGGGAAACTCTTCAACTGCACTCGCCTTTGCGGTGCTGATATTTCTTTGCCTTGTTCAATAAAGACGGACAGCAGAAAGATCGAAAAGGGAGATGTATTCATAGCCTTAAAGGGAAATAGGTCCGATGGCCATTCATTCATAAGCGATGCCATAAAGAGGGGGGCAAAGGGAGTAATACTTAAAGATGAGGAGATGTCAAAGTTTACTTCTTTTAATAAAGATATCTATTTTTTTGGAGTCCCTTCGCCTGATGCGGCCATTTTAGAGGCATCGGAAAGATATCTTGCGGGGCTTTCGTCCCTAAGAGAAATCGTTGCTATTACCGGAAGCGTTGGAAAGACCACGACCAAAGAAGCGATAGGCAAGGTCCTGGAAAGAATATATCGCGTTCATGTCTCAAGAGGAAACTACAACACCCTATTGGGCTGTTGCCTTACAATATTGGCTGCGCCAAGGGATACGGAATTTTTGGTTTTGGAAATGGGGGCCAATGCAAAGGGTGAAATTGGAGAGATTGCTAACAGATTCAGGCCATCGTCATCGGTGATAACCTCTGTCGAACCTGTACATCTAGAGGGCTTTGGGGATATTGAGGGTGTTTTGGGGGCAAAACTGGAAATTGTAACCGCCGACTGCAAACTGTTGTTTGTGAACGGCGATTCACCAATATTGAATTTAGGTATCGATAAATTAAAACATCGACCTTCTAAAATAATAAGCGTTGGGACGAGCCCTTCGTGCATCTATAGAATCACTGACTCATCATTGCGTTGGGATGGGAACCATTATTTCAGAAAGATAACTATAGATTCACCGTTTGGCCTTAAAACTGTTGAAAGCAAATTATGGGGAAAGCAACACACGCTTATAATATCGCTTGCTTTTGCCGTTGGGTGCGAGTATGGTGTTGCTCCAGATGATATTGTCCGGGGGTTATTGTTTATGAGTTTGCCTAGAGGCAGAGGAGCTATACTCCAAAGCGATGAGGGAGTTTTATTCATCGACGAATCATACAATGCCAGCCCCGTATCCGTGAAGGCTGCCATAGATAATCTCTGCCTAATACCTTCAAGGGGGCGCAAAATTGCCGTATTGGGCGGAATGAAAGAGCTCGGCAGTTACGCAAATCGTTTTCATGACGATGTCCTTTATTACGCTGCCACAGCGGCTGACCAGGTGTTGATACATGGGAGCGAGTGGAAGGACATAAACAAAAATTATAAGAACGTATTATGTCTCCAGGATATGGAAGATATCGTCAGCCATTTAAAGACCATCTTGAGAACAGGAGACGTCGTTTTAGTAAAAGGATCTAGGACATACGAAATGGAACGCATTTACGATTGGTGGTCTTTGCATGAATTATAATTATTTGTTCTTGATCTTCGGTTTTTTAGTCGTTCTTGGAATTTTCTTGCTAAAAATATGGATAGGTTTATTTTTGAGATTTAAGTGGGGGCAGACACCAAAAAGCTATGGCCCCGAGCGTCATTTAGTCCTAAAGGCGGGGACGCCGACTATGGGCGGCGTTATATTTGTCGTATTGACGTTCATCGCCTCGTTCTTTATAAACGTAAAAAGCGGGAATGCGATGGAAACTTTAATCCTTTGGTGGTTGCCCCTTGGTGGTGCGGCAGTGGGTTTTGTAGACGATTTTATTAAGTTGTCAAAACGATCGAGTGAAGGATTGACGTCAAGGGCGAAATTGTTTGGCCAGATAATCGTTGTCTTGCCCTGGGCATGGATTGCTTCCAGAGAGATCGATCTCTTTTTTTCTCAATATTTGCCTGCAATTCCTTCTGGTTTAGCTTTCATATTTTTAGCTTTTTTTGCTCTAGGATTGTACAATGCATTAAACATTACCGATGGTCTCGATGGACTTGCTGCAGGGGCTTCGGCAATATCGCTTGTCATACTTCTACTCGTCTCGAATATCGATTCATGTATTATATCCATCATCATTGGGTTGGCATGCACTCTTTCATTTTTATGGTATAATTCCCATCCGGCTAAGGTGTTTATGGGAGATGTGGGAGCTCATTTTATCGCTGGCTTATTAATGGGAAATGTTGCTCTTTCAGGACGCATATTATTGATATTTCCGGTTTCTCTTATATTTGGTATAGAAATAGTTTCCGTAATATTGCAGGTTATATCCTTTAGGTGCTTCGGAAAGAGAATTTTTAAGATGAGCCCCTTGCATCATCATTTCGAGTTATGCGGTTGGCCTGAAGGCCATATCGTAATACGGTTTTGGCTCGTACACCTTGTAGGAGCGTCTCTTTTGATGGCATTGTTGGCCCGGCAGGTGATCTAGAACATGAAAGTAACTGTAGTTGGGAGTGGAATAAGCGGAAAGTCTTTGGCTCTTCTCTCGAAAAAATTGGGATATGAGGTTTTCGTAACCGAGCGGGAAGAGATCGATCCAGATACCAGGGATCTCTACCGTAAAAAAGGTATCTTGTGGGAGGAAAAGGGCCACACGAATAAAATGCTGGACTGCGATTCAGTAGTATTGAGCTCAGGAATATCCCCAAAAAGCTTGCCTGTAGAGATGGCAAAAAATGCTGGGGTGCCTATCCAAGGAGAGCTTGATTTTGTGTTTCCTTATTTAATAGGAAAAATCATAGGGGTAACGGGGACTAACGGAAAAAGCACCACATCTGCTTTAATAGCTCATTTATTATCTGAATTGGGTTACAAGACGGCATTGGCCGGAAATTTCGGCTTTCCGCTGGCGGATTTTGCAAAACAGGACTTGGATTTCATAGCAGCCGAGATTAGCAGTTTTCAGCTTCATTGGGCAAATCGGTTCAGTTGTCATATTGCGGTCGTTACAAATATATGCCCCGATCATCTCGACTGGCACGGAAGTTTTAATGCTTACGTCGAATCAAAAAAGCGTATTATAGACCTTCTTTCTTCCGATGGATATTGTGTATACCAGAATAAAGACCGAGAACTTTTAGGGACAAATGGATGTCGGGGGGCTGTTTTGCGTTGGGCCCCCGATTGCAGTAAGGGCAAATGTGAAGAACAAGACGAAATAATATTGCACGATTCTGAAGCCTATTTAAGGACAGGAAGCCGCGATATAAAACTTTTTTCATATAGCATCTTGCCTTTATATGGCCGCCACAACGTCGAAAATGCGGCCATGGCCATGGCAGCAGTTTACTACCTGGGGTGTGACGCGGAAAGAACATCTCACTTATTATCGGATTTTAAAAACCTTCCCCATCGATGCGAAAAGGTTGGAGAAAAAAGGGGCATAACTTTTATAGACGATTCGAAAGGAACTAACGTAGCCTCCTCAATAACTGCCATAACATCTATTCCAGGCACAAAGGTTATTATTTTGGGGGGAAAGGGAAAGGGAGAGCAGTACGATGAACTCGCCAAGGCTGTTAAAGCGCATGCGCGCGGTGCGGTTTTGTTGGGTGCAGAAAAAGGAGCGATATCCGAAGCCCTGGAGAGGATAGGTTTTCGCAATTATCTTCTTGTTTCCTCCATGGAGGAGGCAGTGTATTGTGCCTTTAATATGGCCTGCCCGGGCGATATAGTGTTGCTTTCTCCAGCCTGTACAAGCTGGGACATGTATAAAAACTACCATGAAAGAGGAGAGGATTTTAAGAGAATAGTTAAAACCATTGTCGAGGCGGATAGTGTGAAAAATGGATAACGAAAGAGATATCTTTCAAGCTCAAGAAAATTCGCACGCCTTTGATCTGTGGCTGATTGTGATCCCGTTAGCTCTGTCGGTATTTGGGATCATAATGATAACATCTGCTTCGGGCTATTTTTCAATCAAGCAGTTTGGGACGCCTTGGATGTATGGAATGAAACAAATCAAGTGGTTCCTGGTATCCCTGGCTGGAATGGCTCTGTCCTATTCTGTTCCCACTGATATATGGAGAAAAGTTGCACCATTTCTTTGGATTGTGGCTTTCCTATTGTCCTTTGCGACGTTGATACCTTCATTTGGAATGTCTGTAAGCGGATCTTCTAGATGGATAAGGTTGGGGCCTTTCTCTTTTCAGCCATCGGAGTTTTTAATTTTTTCTGTCGTTATCTACCTCTCCAGCGTTATATCTCGATATGAAGAACCTCCAATAAGCGCATTCGTGCGCACGATAAGCGTACTGATCGTGAGTGCTATTCCTCTCCTTTTTCAGCCTGATATCGGTTCCACAATGATTCTCTTAGCAATAGGTTTGGGGATTTTCATCATGAAGTACGGATGGAAATATCCCTTAATTTTGTTGGTCACCACCTCTGTCCCAGCAATCATTCTGATATTCAACGCTTCCTACAGATTAAGAAGACTTAAGGCTTGGATTGATCCGTGGCAAGATCCGTTGAACGAGGGGTTTCAAATAATACAGGGGTTGATCGCCTTTGCAAACGGAGGTTTTTGGGGGGTCGGGCTTGGCAGGAGTTTGCAAAAACTCCAATATTTGCCCGCAGCACACACTGACTTTATCTTTGCCATTTCTGCCGAGGAACTGGGTGTTTTAGGTTCCATGGCGGTTATTGGCGCTTTTGCCGTGATTTCTGTCAGGGTTTATTACATGTGGCGTGACTTTGATGATGGATACTGCAGATATCTTGTCTTCGGGCTTTGGCTTTCGATATTGATACCTTTCTTTATCAACGTTGGAGGCGTGACCACTCTAATTCCTTTGACGGGTAAGGCCATGCCCTTTTTGAGTTACGGTGGCAGTGCTTTGCTGGCAACGTGGGTTAAAATAGGATTGTTGTTGCGCTGTTCTGCCGAGAATAATAGAATGATCAAAAGGAGCGCGTCTTGATGGGCAATAAATTGAAGATGCTATTTGTTGCCGGAGGAACTGGCGGGCATATATTGCCGGCAGTCTCCTTCGGCAATTGGATCGAAGAAATGAAATTGCCCGCCGAAATTATTTATCTATGCGGCAATAGAATGCTGGAGCAAAAAATTTACAATGCGTTAAACATAGAACCCATGACATTATCGTTATCCGGATCTCCCTTTGGCGTTAAGGGATTGCGCTCTTTCATCCGTTGGAAAGAATTGACTTTTTCTTTGGTTAAGATACGCAATATAGTCAGAAACATTAAACCCGATCTCATTGTTCTATTTGGAGGCTATTTATCGGTTCCCTTTGCTTTGATGACTTCTTTATTGAGGGTGCCAATGATCGCTCACGAACAAAATGCTGTTGCCGGCAAATCTACCAGGCTTTGCAGCAGGAAGGGAATGCTTATTATTACGGGATGGGAGGAATGCATAAACTTAGGAAAGAGTGATTTTAGACATGTGGGTATTCCCATTCGTAAATTCAATATAATAAAAAAACAAAAGGCATGGGAGACGCTTGGAGGAGATGGCGTTCTTCCGCCAAAGAAGAGATTTTCTCTGGTTATGGGCGGTTCTATTGGGGGAGAATCTTTAAAACATGCCGTAATTGAGGTCGCTAAACGCGAAAGCCTGAAAAATCATATCTTCATGTTGTTAGGACCGGAAGGCAAACATAGCATACGGTGGATCTCCGATAACGTGATTGTTTTGCCTCAAGCGTGGGATCTGTCCGCTCATTTTTCCCTGGCCGACTACGTCGTTACAAGATGTGGGGCATCGACACTTTCGGAGCTTATCTGCTATCATGTACCAAGTGTATTAGTTCCTTGGGAAGAGGCATCGGACAACCATCAATTGGCAAACGCAGAACTTTTCTTACGTTCAGGAATAGGGACAGTTTGGCAAGAGAGGAACGGCTTAAATCTTTTGGAAGAAGCAATTTTGGAAGTATCGGATAAATGCAGGTCTGGTATTGATCAAAATATGTGTGACGAGAAAAGGAACGACATATGTGCCCGTTTCTGGAACGTGGTATCGTCTTTTTCTACGAAAGGAGAGGGCCCCATTGGGTGTTTTTAAAAATATTAACGAAAAGATGCTTCTGGGAGACGGAATAAAATATCTTCATTTGATGGGAGTCGGTGGCGCCGGAATGAGCGGTTTGGCTCATTTGCTGAAAGAGATGGGTTATGAAGTGTCTGGTTGCGATGTAACTAGGACTAACTACGTATATAATTTAGAGAAGCTTGGCGTAAAGGTTCTTTGTGGCCATGGTGCATCTCATATAGATATTTTCAGGCCGGACATGCTGGTATATAGCAGTGCGATCGCATGGGATAACGATGAATTAGTTTATGCCAGAAAAGCAGGAGTAAATGTGGCAAGAAGAGGAGACATCCTCAGCTCGATATTCAACCGACTAAAAGGCATAGGTGTAGCCGGTGCCCACGGGAAGACTACCACATCATCAATGATCGCGACTGTCTTGGATGCAGCAGGGCTCGATCCTACTATCGCTATAGGGGGCGAGGTGTCGGATATAGGGGGCAATGCCAGACTCGGGCATGGGGATTATATGGTATCTGAGTTGGATGAAAGCGACGGATCTTTTGAGCTCTTCTCCTGTTATATACCGGTGGTTACGAACATCGATTGGGATCATGTAAATTTTTATCCTACATTTCAATCCGTTCAGGATGCTTTTGTCCGTTTTTTATCAAAACGCAAGGATGACGGCAAGATTATCATATGTGGCGAGGACACAGGATGTCAGTCGGTAGCCGTAAAGTTCGCGCCCCAGTGTATTACCTATGGTTGGGGAATGCAATGGGATTGGGGTGCCGTTGGGGTCAATCACTCCGTTGGCGGGGGGGTTTCTTTCACCGTTGTCAAACGGGGAGCCGAGATAGGCGAAATAAACCTAAGAGTATCAGGAGAGCATAATGTGTTGAACGCCCTTGCTGCTTGTGCTGTTTGCGATTTATTGGGCATAAACTTCAATACGATTCGGCATGCACTCCATAAATTTAAAGGAACAAAGCGAAGGCTGCAATGTCTCGGCGTGTGCGATGATATCTATTTTTACGATGACTACGGCCACCATCCGAGGGAGGTACAGGCTACACTCGATACTTTACGTAACATCTTTCCATCCCGCAGGCTAGTGGTAATTTTTCAGCCACACAGGTATTCGCGCACCAAGGCTATGTATAGGAAATTTGCCGAGGCTCTTATGAAGGCTGATTTGGTGTATATATTGCCCGTATACCCGGCTGACGAAAAGTTGGAACTGAGCATCAGTTCGGACCTGATAGTTGATAGCCTTACAAGTGAGTACGGCCATAAAAATTGCTTTTCCCTTTCCGATGACGAGGTGGTTTCAAAAGTTGCTGAAAATATACTCCCTGGCGATATCCTCTTGACCTTAGGTGCCGGCAACGTGAATATATACGGGAATCAAATACTGAATCTGATCGCTTCGAGCAACAAGAAACAAGGAACTGTGTCCATGCAATGGACGTGATATATTGAGGGAACCAAAGGTTGCCAAAATAAGAGTCGTACCATTATTGATGATACTAGCGGTTGTCTTTGGTTTTTTGTACGGCATTGAAGAGCAATCTTATGTGTTTAGATTAAAACATATCGAAGTCGTTCCAAGAAGTTCATTGTTAGAAAATGAGGCAAGTAAGTTGGCCGGAGGTTCGGCTTCCAGGTTTTGGCCCTTGGTATTTTTTGAATATAAACATTTGAAAAATGAAGTGGAGAAAAAATACCCCATCCAAATTTCCATGAAAGCTGAAGGTTGGGGAAGGGTGGTCTTACAGTGGACTCAATTACAACCATATTTTGCCGTCAGATGGCGTGACAGGAAATGGTTTATAACGACAGCGGGGTTATGTTGGCCTGAGAGCAACCCTTTATGGAAAGATGGTGGCATCGATAATACAAGCTATAATGAGCTTAACATAGTATGGGACAATACAATGCCTCCTTTGGTTCCCGATATAGATTCCACAGACCTCATTGAGGTGCGACAGAGCATTTTCCCCGTTAGGACAATGGTAAAATTTATAGAGGAGATGCACCAGACACCGTGGGTAGAAAAAATAAGAGGAATTGCCTTATCAAAATTAGCGGGAGATATTGTTGCAGAGGTTTCCTTTGCATCTATGGGTAGAGATGTTAACATATTGTTGGAATTCTCTGAAAGTATATGGAAAAGTTTATCTCCTGCAATTGAAACAATCGTTAAATCTTCCGATGCGAATGTCTTGTATCTTGATGCAACATATAAAGATAAAATAGTGATAAAGACAAGATGAGCCTCTTTTGTTTGTTTTTTTAAGTAGATGTCACGGGATGGAGGCATCAGCCAAAATGTACGAAAAGATTGAATTAATCGCAGGGCTTGATATAGGCACGACAAAAACTTCATTAATCGTAGCAGAACGAGACCGACATACCGGAGAAGCCCAGATTATTGGAGTAGGATCGGCTCGTTCCGTTGGTTTGCGTAAGGGCCTTATCGTCAACTTTGAACATGTGGTCAAATCCATTGCATCCGCTTTGGAGGATGCAGAAGGAATGACGGGGATAAGCGTGGACCGTGCCTTTGTTTGTTTTAGCGGTGCCCTTACCACCAGTATAACCTCAAAGGGGATGATTTCCCTCGGCAGCACTCCAAGACAAGTCGTCGAAGCCGATATTCAAAGGGTTATAGAGGCCTCGTTGTCTGAGATAAGCATGCCAAACAATTATTGCACTGTCCATACAATACCGATAATGTACTCGATAGACGGACAAAGAGGTATCGACGATCCCTTGGGCATGACAGGTGTTCGTCTTGAAGTCGAGGTTCAATCGATCATGTCTCCAACGGCAACGGTACAAAATGTTATCAATTGCGCAGAACGTGCAGGCATTAGCGTCGCTGGGTTGATAGTAAAGCCGCTGGCCAGCGCGTTAGGTGTGCTGACGCCCGGAGAGATATTGTCAGGCGTAGCTGTTGTAGATATAGGTGGTGGGACTACCGGCATTTCCATTTACGTAGAAGGAGCTCTTAAAAAATTATCGGTGATTCAAATAGGCGGGGATCATATAACCAACGATATAGCACGAGTCCTGAAGATACCGATAGAAGCTGCAGAAGAAATAAAAAAACATGTCTCTTTGGGGGAAGATGTCGATGCCTTCGACGAGGAAATTGAGTACGCTGCCCAAGGTAAAAGGGGAGCATGCAATGCCGGACAGGTGCATGAAGTGGTTTATAATCGTTTAGAAGAACTCTTCGAGGATTTTGTAAAAAAAGAGCTTCGCGATGTTGGTTCCATATTGCTCCCAAGCGGCGTTGTTTTAACAGGAGGGGTTGCAAAAACCTATGGCATAGCAGAAATGGTGTCGGATGTGCTGGGCGTCCCAGTAAGGGTTGCGGGACCTATGGAGTCTCAAAAAATGCCTCCCGGAAGAAACGGGTGTGAGTACGCCTCAACGGCAGGTATCATTAAGTATGTGAACATCCTGGAGAAATATCCCTTGAAGTTCATAGGCCCCTCTATTTCTTTCCCTTCTGCCGGACAACAAATAAAAACGATGGCGCGAAGGGAGAAAGCTGAAAGTTTTCATCCTTTCGAGGCTGTTAAGTCAGCATTAAGCACGATAAAAAGGACTTTTAAGGAACTTTTTTAAATGATTTTTTCTGGGGGAGTTGCCAAATGGCTGAGAAGGCAAAGTTATTTGAAATTGATAACGAAAACCACAGTCGCAAATACAAAGAGGTAATTAAAGTAATTGGCGTTGGCGGGGGAGGTAACAACGCGTTAAATCATATTATTTCAAGTGGTCTCAAGGGAGTCGAGTTTATAGCTGCTAACACCGATGTAACCCAATTGGAGCAGAATCTGGCTGATATAAAATTAGTGCTCGGAGAGCAGTTGACAAGGGGGTTGGGTGCCGGTTCGGATCCTGAAATCGGTTTTAAGGCAGCCAAAGAATCCGCTGATGAATTAAAGGAAATTTTACAAGGCGCCGACATGGTCTTTTTGACAGCAGGAATGGGGGGAGGAACGGGAACGGGGGCCTCTCCAGTCGTAGCGGAGACTGCAAAAGAAGTAGGTGCTCTTGTCGTTGCTGTAGTGACAAAGCCGTTCATGTTCGAGGGCAAGAGGCGGTTTATGCAAGCTTTGGAAGGAATAAAGAATTTGCAGGGCAAGGTGGACGCGCTCATAGTGATACCCAATGACAAACTGCTTGAAATATCCGACAAGAAGGTCGCAGTATTAGATTCCTTCAAACTTGCCGATGAGGTGCTGCGCCAGGCGGTTCAAGGGGTCACGGATCTAATATTGCGCCCCGGCTTAATTAATGTGGATTTTGCCGATGTTAGAGCTGTAATGAGCAATGCCGGATCCGCTATCATGGGCATTGGCGAGGCTACAGGCGAGAATCGGGCTATTACAGCTGCAAAGGCAGCCATAAACAGTCCTCTAATGGAGACTCCTATGCAGGGAGCAAAGGGCATTCTTTTCAACATTACCGGCGGTAACAACGTAGGCATTCACGAAATTAAAGAAGCAGCCCAGGTTATCACGGAAGCTGCTTCAGAGGATGCAATAATCATTTGGGGACATGTCTTGGATCCAGAAATGGATGACAAGTTGCAAATTACTGTAATAGCTTCCGGCTTTGCTTCGACCCTTTCTCAAGGTGAAACCGGTAAGGGAAGGCCTACGCAGGGAAAAAGGAAACCTCGCGTCGACCTTGAGGAGGCTGAGGTTAAAATGCCGGAGGAGGATTTGTTTAGAATCAGCGGCGTTCAGATCGATACGTTCGATCTTCCAACAGTGGTCAGGAGGAAAAAGAAGGAATAATAAGTGTCAAACGTAAATCTTGACGAAACGGTCCTTTTGGATATGCCCAGAGGAGGAGCACCCCTGTGGGCATATATATATCCCAATACCTATAAAGTGGGCATGGCGAATTTGGGGTTTCACTATATATACGCAGCATTACAGAAAAGAGGCGTTGGGGTAGAACGTTTCTTTCTCGACATGATGGAAAGATCTGTCGAGGGGCAGCGAAAGTTATCGGAGTTTTCTGTAATAACTGCGTCGGTTTCCTTTGAAACTGATTATATCAATGTTTTGAAAATGTTGCATTATAATAAAATACCGTTGTATTGGCGCGATAGGGCCTCTATTGACGGCCCTGTTGTAGGAATCGGAGGAGCCGTAACATATATAAACCCGTTGCTTTTTTCGGCAGTAGCTGATTTCGTTTGCTTGGGCGATGGAGAAGTGGTTATAGATCATCTAGTAGCATCTATACGATCCTATATGCACCATGGCAACAAGAAAAAACTGTGGGATGACCTTTCTACATCCTCATCCATATATGTTCCGCCAATCCATAATCGTACAATTATATCAAAAAACGATACTTTAAACCGAAAAAGAGGAAGAGCAGAAGACCTTTCACAATCCATGGGACATAGCCTTTGGTTGACATCCAAGGCTGCCTTTGGAAGGACTTTACTTTTGGAATTGCAGCGAGGGTGTTTTAGAAATTGTCCATATTGCGTTGTACCTAATAATTTTGGAGAAGCGAGGTATAGATCGGCAGAAGACATAGCATCATATATCTATAAATTTAAAGATTACGATGATTTTAACGTTGGACTGGTTACTCCCGAGGCTGGCGATCATCCCGAATTAGATTTTATTCTAGATGTTATTACAAACGTTAAAAAGAAAGTCAGTTTTGCTTCTCTAAGGATAGATGCTTTGAGCGAAAAAGTTGTTGAGGCTATGGCAATGGGAGGAAAGAGAAGTATAACTATTGCACCTGAGGCCGGGAGCGATGATTTGAGAAGTTCGTTAAAAAAACGCTTTACCAATAAAGTTATAATTGAAAAGCTCGCAATGACTAAAGAATATGGAATTAGTTCGATTAAAATGTATTTTATGTTGGGACTTCCCGATGAAAAGGATGACGACGTCAGAGCCATTGCGGAATTGACGAAAGAAATTTGGGAGCAGCTGAAATTAAAATCCACCATATCGATAAGTCCCTTTGTCCCAAAACCAGGCACTCCCTTTTCCGACCAGCCCTTTGTAGGAATAAAAGAGGGTCAGAGAAGGTTAAAAATATTGAAAGAAAATTTAAAAGGCTTTGGTAAAGTAATAACGTTAAAATCTGTTGATTTTAAGGGTTCCTTTAAGGAATATGTGTTATCATGGTATGGTTTAACAGAGGCCGAAATGTCGATCGATGTCTTTGAAAAAAATAAAGATAATAGTTTCCTTAATTTGCCGTTGTCAAGGGAAGATCAAAAAGAGCAATCGGCAATTCTTGGATTTTAGGACGACAGTCCATGCAAAAGGAGTGACAGTGAAATGATGAAAAGAGACAGGCAAAAGGAGAAAAAACAGAGCACTTTTTCTTTTGGCCAAATAATGGTTCCTCTCATCGGGTTGGTGGCTATAGGGCTCTTATATCTTGGAATAAAGATGTTTTTCTTCGCTCCTGTAAAAACGTTGTCGGAACAAGCAACAGTTCCCAACGTTATAGATCAACCTGCAACCCCTAAATCCGAGGAGAAACCCCAGGTTTCTACTGCTTCTAAAGTAGCTAAACCTTCTGTTCCTATAGAAGAACCTTCTTTAAGACCTGAAAATAACGTTATTGCTACCCCTTCTTCCAGAGCGTCTACCGATAGCTCCACTGCATCGGTACAAGAATCTCAAACAGTTGCAAAACAGCAGCCGTCTCAATCTCAAACGTCTCAGCCGTCGGATCGTCAAATTTCCGATGGCGGTTGGGGAGTTCAGGTAGGTTCATTTGCCGAAAAATGGAGAGCGGAAGACGTCAAAAATAAACTTGAAACATCGGGATATCAAAATAAAGTGCGCATAACGGAAGCCGTCGTAAACGGTAAACGATACTATAGAGTACAAGTTTACGCAGGCAAAGATAATTCCGATGCAAAGGAACTGGAAAAGAACCTTAAAGCCATGAATCTGCCTACGTTAATAGTAAAATATTAGAATACAAATTAGAATACAAAAGGAAGGTATTATGTCGGGTTTTGTGGAAGAATTGCTGGAAAGATCCGAGGCGCTCAAGCTTGTATGCGATAGCTTGGGCTTTCCCTATAAAATGAGGACGAGGAGAGTGGACATCGACAACGCCTGTGGATTGCGTTTGGGGAAAGACCTGAAAGCTCCAGAACCACATCCTCCCTTTCCCAGGAGCCTCCGCGACGGATATGCCGTTAGAAGTGCTGATGTTATTGGTGCATCGCCCTCTTCGCCCGTTTTTTTAAGAAAGTGTGGCATTGTTCCTATGGGAGGAGTGGCTGAGGAGTCATTGCCTCATGAAGGTGCAATGCAAATTTTTACGGGTGGTATTCTACCCTGCAATGGAGATGCCGTGGTGATGCTGGAGGACACCGAAGAAAGCGGCCCATGGATCGAGGTAAGAAAAAGCGTAATGCCCGGAGAAAACGTCATTTCCCGGGGAGAAGAGATAGCAACAAATGATGTTATAGCCGAAGTCGGAGACATTCTCGATTTTAAGAATATCCCGGCCGCCTGCGGTTTAGGCGTTAGACAGATCGATGTAATTGATCTTGAAATTGGAATCCTCAGTACAGGAGATGAAGTCGTTGATATATCTACAAAACCGCTTCCTCCCGGTTGTGTAAGAGATGTCAATGGTGTTATGCTTCATCTTTTGTTAAAGCATTACGGATTCCATTCTCGGTTTTTAGGGATAGTTCCCGACGATTTTCGTCGTCTCAAGGAATCTGTTGAAAATTCTTTAGAGGATTTTGACGTCATTATCTTGAGCGGTGGGTCCTCCGTTTCGAGTAGAGATTTTTGCTATGACGTAATCCAAAACCTGGGAGACCCCGGTTTAATCGTGAGAGGTATCAACATGAAGCCTGGCAAGCCCACCCTTATAGGAGGCATTAATAAAGAAGGATCATCAAAATTAGTCATCTCTCTACCGGGACATCCCTTGTCCTGCTCAGTCGTCGCCAGGGTTGTATTGCTTCCATTGCTTGATATGATGATCGGGGGGACGCGCCTTTATGAGAAAAACTTTAAAATAATCAAACTTAAATGTCTTGATGATTTCATAAGTCGGAGTGGGGTGGAAGAGTATATACCTGTTTCATTAAAATTCGACGGCGTTGTACCTGTGAATTCTAAATCGGGCTACATATCTGCCTTGAAAAGGACAGCAGGACTCGCTGTCTTGCCCATCAATAGGGAGACGACTAGAAAGGGAGAGGAGATAGAAGTTATTCTATGGTGAGAGAACATATATCCTTAAAAGAAGCTTGGGAATTATTAAAAGCACATTGGGGTAATCGGGATTTTCTAGTCAAAAATGTCCCCTTGTCGGAATCTCTTGGGGGATCGCTCGCAGAGGATATAGCGTCTCCTGTCAATGTGCCCCACTATCCGGCATCAGCCGTAGATGGATATGCCGTCTCTTCTGACTCTACGTCCAGGGCTACTGCGGCCACGCCTGTAGCGTTGAATACGGGACAATATCAATGGGTAAACACAGGCGCTTTTGTTCCGCCTCAATATGATTCGGTTGTGATGGTGGAGGATACATCTTTAAAAAATGATAACCTATATGTCTATATATCTGTTCCTCCCGGTGCAAACCTCAGGCCCATAGGTGAGGATATAGTAAAAGGACAAATTGTGGCCCATTTTGGCGATGAGGTAGATCCTAATTTAATGGCCCTATTTTATGCCGTGGGATTGCGAGAATTGCCCTTGCTTTCCAAGCCTAGGGCAATATTTATTCCAACGGGTGACGAGATCGTTCCAAGGAAACCCGAGGAAAGCCCCGATGGCTTGCCCCCCGGTAAAGTAATGGAAAGCAACTCGATAATGCTTGAGGGAATGTTTGAACAATGGAAAATCCCCTTCGTCGTTGGCCCTCACGTAAAAGATGACCCGGAAAAATTGAAGGAAGTTTTGGCGGATGCTGTAGACAAATATGATTTGGTTCTCATTGGCGCCGGTTCGGCCAAAGGGAAGAGGGATTTCACAGCAAATGTAATAGAGCAGGAAGGACAGCTTATCTTTCATTGGGTTTTAATGCGACCCGGAAGGCCAGCTTTGCTTGGTACAGTAAAAGGCAAACCTGTGGTGGGAATGCCGGGGTTTCCGATGTCAACAATGGTTGTTGCTTGGAGCGTTGTCTATCCTTTGTTGCAATTGTTGATGAAGGGAAATTTTGACGAGAATAAAATTTTGGACGAAGCCATGGTTGTAAGGGAAAAGTTAAGCCTGCCTCTTCTTATATCTCATTCATCCCCACAGGGGATAAGCGAATGGCTGAGAGTGAAGGTTGTCAGGCTAAGGGACAAAAAGTACGCGTGGCCTATTTCTGGGGGATCAAGTTCCATGAGAGCGACAGCCGATTCGGATGGTTTTGCTTTAATACCTCCAAAGCTCTACGAATGTCCTAAAGGCAAGGAAATTGAAGTCAGGTTAACAAAAGAGGTACTGTGGGAAAAGCGCGTTTTATTTCAAGGCTCCGATGACCCGGCAGTGGCCCAGTTGGTCTCATTTGTTAGAAAAAGAGGTGCTGATTTGGTAATTAGGTCTGTCGGAAGCTTGGGCGGATTGGCAGCATTAGCCAGAGGAGAAGCCCACCTTTCGGCAGCACACCTTCTGGATCCGAAAGATATGTCATACAACGATACCTATATAGCAAGTTTTAAGCCTATAAGCGATAAATGGAAGCGTTTTTTGCTTTTCTATCGTCAGCAGGGATTTATAGTAAAAAGGGGAAACCCGAAGAAGATAAGTTCCGTCCAAGATTTGGCACGTGGCGATGTGCGTATCGTCAATAGACAGCCGGGTGCAGGGACCAGAGTGTTGCTCGATTCGCTGTTGAGGGAAGAGAGAATAGAGAGTGCTTCCGTCAAAGGCTACGAGGATCAAACGATGACCCATCTCGATGCTTCCTGTAGGGTAGCCTGGGGAATGGCCGATGTCGCGCTTGGCATAAAATTTGCTGCTGATGCTCTAGGTTTGGACTTTATTCCGATTACTGAAGAACCTTACGAGCTTGTAATTCCTGAAGAGGAATTGACGCATCCCGGCATTGAGGCGCTCATCGATTCCGTCAGCGATTCTAAATTTATAGAAAAGGTTAAAAGAATGGGGGGATACCGTTGGCCCTGAAGCTCATAGATAGGTTGGGAAGAAAACTGAACTACGTGCGCATATCTATCACCGACAGATGCAACTATCGCTGTCGGTATTGTATGCCTGAAGAAGGGGTAGAGTGGATACCCCATGATAAAATAATGACGTATGAAGAGATACGATTGTTAATCCAACTTTTAATGGAACTCGGAGTCAAAAAAGTCAGGCTAACGGGAGGCGAGCCTTTCGTAAGAAAGGGTTTTGCGCAATTATTGCAAACCTTGCGCCAGTCCTTTCCTGCGCTGGAGCTTGCAGTAACGACTAACGCTTCTCTGCTCTCAAAATATATAGATGAAATAAAAGATCTGGGAATAAGGCTGAACGTAAGTCTGGATACCCTCGATGCCGAAAAGTTCAGGTTCATAACAAGGATCGGGAATTTAAACGAAGTAATTGAGGGGATAACGCTATGGAGCTGTTTGAAATTGCCTTTAAAGATCAATACCGTTTTGATAAAAGGCTTCAACGAAGAGGAAGCAATGTCATTGGCCGATTTTGCCAAAAAGATGGGGGCTACCCTAAGGTTTATAGAATTCATGCCCCTCGATGAAGGTTTGTGGTCTAGAGACTCCTTTATTTCTGCTTCCACTATAGAAAATTTACTTTTTTCATCCGGAGACTGGAAGATGGCGGAGGAAACTCATTCGGCAACCGATGGGCCGGCAAAATATTACGTTAATTCGAAAACCGGGCAGAAAATAGGGATAATAGCCGCGGTAACCCACCATTTTTGCGATAGCTGCAATCGGTTGCGCATTACCGCGACAGGGGAGATGAAAAACTGTCTCTTTGCAGCCGGCGGATTCGATTTGCTCTCTCCATTAAGAATAGGAGATTTAGAGGAAGTAAAACGCAGGATATTGACGGCTGCCTGGGAAAAACCCGCGAATTGGAAAAAGTTGGTTCCCGGAGACAGTCATATGTCCCAAATAGGAGGTTAAGCGATGGGCTTTGGAACGCATCTGGACGATTCAGGCCATCCTATGATGGTAGATGTCGGTTCGAAAGATTTGACTTCAAGAAGAGCTGTAGCCTGCGGTTGGATCATTTTGCCAGATAAAATATATAATATGGTTGATAAGGGCGATGTCCCAAAAGGCGATGTTTTAAAGGTCGCCGAACTTGCAGGCATAATGGCTGCCAAAAAGACTTGTGAGATAATTCCGCTGTGCCACAACATAAGGCTGGATCATGTGAAGGTACAGTGCGAATTGGATGAGTTACGCCATGGCATAAAGGTAACGTCTGAAGTATCTGCCAGAGAAGTTACAGGCGTAGAGATGGAGGCATTGACGGCAGTTTCCGTAGCCCTTCTGACCATATATGACATGTGTAAAGGAATAGACAAGGGAATGCATTTTGAGGCAATACGCTTGGTCGAAAAAAGCGGCGGCAAAAGCGGCAACTACCTTTGGGAGGATAGGGAAAGTGCACAGGATGATTAAGAAGAGACTGATAAGAATTTACGATGGCGAAAAGGACGTTACGATGGCATATCTTCATGTAGGAAATAAGGGAGAGACCATGATCGATGGAATGGTAAAGAAGATTTTTATAGCCGCTCCCATGCCTTTGTTGCCCTTAAACGAGTCGGCTCTGACGTTGGTACTATCTCATGGAGTCGAAGACTGCGAAAACCTCGTTTCCTTTGACAACGGAGAGGTTATCTTAAAGTTACATAGTGACAATGAAGCTGAGATATTCAAGGGTGGATTTTTACGTCTATCTATGGAATATGACGAGTGGTTCCCCATCAACTTGGGGATTTTGACAGTCAGCGACAGAAGAAGCAAAGGAGAGTTAATAGATACATCAGCTCCCTCCCTTGAGGAGATTTCCCAATCTATAGGTGCAGTGAGAAAAAAATACGATATAGTACCTGACGAAATAGAGGAAATACAGAGAGTTGTCCGGCATTGGTGTGATGATATAGGGCTCGATTTAATTTTGATAACTGGGGGCACTGGTATCTCGCCAAGGGATGTGACTCCTGAGGCCATTTTAGAAATATCGGACAAGATTATCTATGGTATAGGCGAGTATATGCGTTGGTCGACATCTTTAAACAATCCAATGTC
Source organism: Acetomicrobium sp. UBA3949 (assembly GCA_002385485.1). Lineage (GTDB taxonomy): Bacteria > Synergistota > Synergistia > Synergistales > Acetomicrobiaceae > Acetomicrobium. The sequence continues at coordinate 33,490 of DGDP01000023.1, forward strand.
CATCTTGAGCAGGGGAATGGCTGTAACGAGGGGAAGGACCGTTATAGTTGCCCTTCCCGGGAGTGAAAAAGGGGCGACAGAATGCTTCTCCGCCGTATCTCCTACCCTAAGGCACGCTGTGGAGGTGCTAACAGACAGGCATGTCCAACATTGAAGGGAAGAATAATAAAAGGCAAATCGATATACCGTGCAATAACCACAATGAGGAACATGAGAAGCAAGGCATCTCAAAGTGTATTATCATTACAGGAATGTCAGGCGGTGGTAAATCTACCGCCTTAAAGATATTGGAAGACATTGGTTTTTATGCCATAGATAATATTCCGCCGGCAATACTGCCGCAATTGATAGACATGCTTAAAACTCACGAGGCAGCCGTCAATAACGGTATAGTTGCGGTAATTGATGTTAGGGGCGGCATCCTTCTTAAAGGTTTTGAAGATGTTATAACGACGCTCAAAAGCAAAGTGTCCTTAGTTAAGGTTATTTTTTTGGATGCCGGTGACGAAATATTAATAAGGCGTTATGAAACGACAAGAAGAAGGCACCCTCTGGGCAAAGATCTGCCTTTGAGCGTAATGATCTCGAAAGAGAGAAGCGTGGTGGCTCCCGTAAGGGAGTTGGCCGATGTGGTAATAGACACGAGTAATTTAAGTATTCAAGAGCTGAAGGATGCCTTGTTAAAATCATTGGGCATGATGGACGCGGAACCATCGGTTATCATAACCTCCTTTGGATATAAATATGGCATCCCTTCGGACTGTGATTACGTTTTTGACGTAAGATTCTTGGAAAATCCATTTTATTGCCCACCCCTTCGTAATCTTACCGGGGTTGACGTCGAGGTTCAGGAGTATCTGTTAAATTTCACTGAAACTGAGAAATTTTACAACGAATCTTTGCGTTTGATAAAGCTGATTCTTCCCTTATATCGAAAAACGGGCAAACCGCAGGTGCACATTGGTGTAGGCTGTACAGGAGGGAGGCATCGTTCCGTTGCCTATTCCGAATGGCTTGCCAAAGAGCTGTCGGCCGATGGAGAAAAGTGTATTATCAGGCATCGGGACATAGAAAAGGATAAGGAGAAAGTGAGCGATGTCGTCGCTGGTTAGTTTTTTTGCCGGTGCATTTTTGGGTGGAGCTGTGGCTTATATATTTTCTAAGAAAGCAGCTGATTCCACTAACGACGGTATGGCAAAAGACAGGGAAAAAAATAAAGAAAAATATAGGGATGTTTATCTCCGCGCGTCGCGCCAGAGGCTTTCTATGGGGCCCTACGTGGTCGCTATTGGCGGAGGAACAGGGCTGGCTGCTTTGTTGAGGGGTTTGAAATGTTTTACCAGAAATATAACGGCCGTCGTAACGGTGACCGATGAGGGTGGCAGCTCCGGGCGTTTGCGCCAGGAGTGGGGGGTATTGCCGCTGGGTGATATCAGAAATTGCCTTTTAGCTCTTGCTGAAGATGATAGTTCTTTAAACAGGCTTCTTAACTTTCGATTTGATCGCGGAGAATTAACCGGCCACAGTTTGGGCAACCTGCTTCTCCTTGCAGCGACGGAAATAGCTGGTGACTTCAGAAAGGGAATTGAGGAATTGAATAATATGTTGGCTATAAGGGGGCAAGTTCTCCCGGTTACCACTGAAAGCGTAACTTTAGTGGGAAAAACTAAAAACGGCGAGAGAATTGAAGGTGAGTTGAATATCACAAATTACGGCAAATGCCTGGACGATATCTGGCTTGAGCCTAAGAGCGTAAAGCCACTGCCCGAGACGTTGAAGGCAATTGAAAATGCCGATCTTATAATTCTTGGACCGGGCAGTCTTTTTACCAGTGTTATACCCAACCTCCTTGTGGAAAAAGTCGCTGATGCCGTTAAAACTTCTTCTACGCCGGTTGTTTATGTTTGCAACCTCATGACTCAACCCTGCGAAACCGAGGGGTTTACCGTATGGGACCACGTGAGATGGATCAGTAAAGTTTTAAAAGGCTTTCCTGACTTTGTAGTGGCCAATTCGAAGGCTTTACCTCATGAAATTGTATCAAAATATGTTGCCCAAGGTTCGATGCCGTTGTTGTTAACACCCGAGGAAAGGGAGAAGTTCAAGAAAATCGGTATATACTTAATTGAGGATGAGTTATGTAAGATTGAAGAAGGGGCGGTCCGGCATGATTCAATTAAATTAGCCGAATGTCTGATGAAGATAGCAAGAAGTGCGAGGGAAAAGGAAATATGGAAAGAATCGATTCAATTTTCTGGGATGAGTGGATAAATAGCGTATCTTTCGATAAAAGCAGGACCGATACCGAATGTTCAGGAATCATAGAGGGAATTTTTGTCAAGCAAAAGATGAACTATGCAATATGCGCATCGCTGCGATTGTATGTCTTTAGGAGGCTTTATTCGCTATGGAAATATACACGATGGTCGGATGTTAATATTTCGTCTTATATGAGAGTTCCCGAAAACAAAAAAGGTCGGGTAAAGTTGATTTTACCCTTTGATATTTACGAAGACATCTCCAGATCAAAAGCCTCTTGGGCATGGTTGCGGGGGTTGTTTGGCAGCTGCGGTTCAATATTCTGGCCTAAAAAC
>DGDP01000023.1:36164-37110 GCA_002385485.1 Acetomicrobium sp. UBA3949
AACGGCTATCACTTAGTCTTCAGGATTAAAAACGATAAGTTATGCGATAAGCTATTAGCTTTCATAAATGCCAAGGGAATAAAGAATACTTTCAGAAATCGTTCTGGCAGTTACGAGGTGCAGGTTCGTAGCCACGAATCCATCACGAGGCTTCTTGCGGGCATGGAACTTATGAAGACCTCTCTTATGGTCGAGGAAAAATTTATAATCCGATCCGTTAAAAGTAGAGCGAATAAACAGGTTAATTGTGACACGTCCAATATCAGAAAAAGCCTTCAAGCGGCCGAAAAACAGCTGTATATTAGTAAATTGCTCGTTAAGTCCGGCATTATAAACGATCTTCCTGCATATATGCAGGATCTCGTGCTTGTACGACTAAACTACCCCAGTGCTACTCTTCGGGAAGTCGGGCAATTGCTATCTAAGCCCGTAAGTAAAAGCACTGTAGAATACAGATGGAACAAACTTGAAAACATCATAAAAGAAATCATCGATATAGACCTGGATGGCGGTTTCGAAGAAGTCGAATTTTCCGGCTCATGATTCGATTTGTAATAACCCATTACGGCTGTTAAAATATAATATAAGTTGCACCTAATTTCGAACAACCAGGTTGCAAGTTGATCTTCTAAAGCTTACGGGAGGTGGAGTGTATTATGACAAAAAAAATAGCTATAAATGGTTTTGGGCGTATTGGACGTTTGTTTTTGAGGGCTTTGATGCAATACAATGTCCAAAAAGAATGCGAGGTAGTTGCCGTCAATGATTTGGCATCGCCGGAGATATTGGGCTATCTCTTCAAATATGATTCCGTCCATCGTCGTTATCCTGGCGAAGTGAAAGTGGACGGTGATTATATAATTATCGATGGGCATAAGATAAAGGTATGCGCTGAGCCGGACCCTTCCAAACTTCCGTGGAAGGTCCTCGCAGTAGATGTCGTTGT
>DGDP01000140.1:0-2623 GCA_002385485.1 Acetomicrobium sp. UBA3949
CAAAAGCCACAAGACCAACTTTTCCGCATAGTTGGTAAGCCTGCTGCGAGGTTTTATTATCTTAAGCTCCTGCGTAAATGTGCGGCCGCAATGCTTACACTTCCATCTCTGCCTGCCATGTATCTTAAGATGTACTTTCTTTCCGTTGATTAACGTGTGGGAGCACCTTTCTTGGTTTGGCTTTGCCGTGCCTGCAGAAGTCCTTTGAGTTACACTCGGGACAAACTGCTGTCTTGTCGGGTTTAACTTGCACCTCAATCACAAAAGCATCCTCTTCCTCACGCGTATCCGATATCTTGAAGCCTTTAAGTCCGAGGATTTTGGTGATATTATTATTATGGCCATTGGCCATGGTGGTAAGAGCCTCCTTTCTTAATGGGTTTGGTTGGTTCTTACCACCATTATATTTTCAAAGCCAAATTCCACACTAAAGATTATAGAGCCGTAGTTATTGGCCCTTTTTGCGTTATTCTTCCCGGCATTTCCATGATGTCAACTAAAAACATCGGCTTTATATACGGTTTATACGGTTTTTAGTGGTACAATAGCTAAATGAACTGTTGCCTACTACTCGAGGTTGCTATTTAATGATACTACAACAGGAAAAATTTTTCAGTATATATAAACTGTACGTAATTTATTTGTGAAATTTTTGGAGTGAATTTGACTCTTTTTCAAAAAACAACGTTAGATTTTATTGTCGAAAACTTGAGAAGCGATCTCTCAGATACCTACACGGGTCTTTCCGTGTAATGGTCTTAAAATTCCCGATGACAACTCATACCAGGAGCTTGCAACTTCCTCCGCAAAATCCGTATCGTGGGAAGCCATAATGATGGTTTTATCAAGATGAGTTAAAATTCCCGACAGATTGTTAGCAGCCTCTTCGTCGAGACCGCTTGAAGGTTCATCGAGTAAAAGAAGTTGCGGATCCATAGCAAGAATCGCCGCTAGAGCGCCTAGCCTTTTTTGTCCTCCCGAAAGCGTGTACGGGGGATTATGGGCCAGATCCTCTATTTTAAGTTCCTTCAAAACGCTCCATGCCCTATCCGTAGCCTCTTTTCTGCTAAGCCCCATATTCAAGGGGCCAAAGAGCACATCATCGAGCAAAGTGGGGCAAAAAAGTTGGTCCTCGGGATCTTGAAAGAGAAAACCGACTTTTTGGCGTAAATATCGCAGATCTTCCTTAGTCAGAATGCTTTTGCCTTCAAAAATAATTTCTCCCTTGAGTTGTCCGAGCAAACCCATGATCGCATAAAAAAATGTCGTCTTGCCGGCCCCATTTTTGCCAATAATACACACTTTTTCCTTTGCATAAATTTCGAAGTTAAGTCCACTAAAAATCGGAGGTTTGCCCGGATAAGCAAAGGTAAGATCTTTTACAACTAACAACGGCTTCATACCATTAAACACCCCACAAGAAGGGCGTAAAGGACAGCTAGCTTTAAAAAGTCGGGTCGTGAAAGCCTGGATTTAAAGGTCAGAAAGGTATAGGTTCCATTAAAACCCCTAAGCAGCATAGCATTATAAACTCTTTGCGATCTAGCAAAACTTCGCAATAGTAACATGCCAATCAAATATCCGTAGGCTCTAAAGGTTCGCAAATTCAAAGAAGGCTCAAAACCCCTCAATGCCATGCTGCGGTGTATCCTTGAAGCCTCCTCAGCCAATACATGAATATATCTATAGGTAAAATGAAGCAGAGCTACCAATTTTGACGGAAAACGCAGTTGACATAAAGCCTGCAATATCTCAGGCATGGAAGTCGTCTGGAGAAGTGCCATAAATGCTAATACAGCTGCATGGATGCGAATTGTTATGAGCGTAGCTGTTGCGACTCCTTCTTCAGAAGAAAAAGGAAGAGTCAACCATAGCATTAAAACGAACCCATCTACAGCCATCAAACGTTTTAAAAGCCTTTTAACCGGTACTCCCGAAAGCCCGACTAAGGCAATAGAATACATCAACAAAAAAATCTGAGCCATCAGGGAATTTAAAAGAGCCACACACAAGGCTACGGAAAAAGTTAAAAGCAACTTTACATAAGGCGGAATACGCTCTAAAAAACTCCCCTTTGGCTTACTATGATAATTGATGTAACTAACGTTTATCATGCCCATCACCGTATCCCTTTTTAAACCAAAGGGCAATGCCTATCAAGCCAAAAATGTACCCTACGCCGCCCATGATTTGATTAAATCCCGGTTTTGAGAGCTCCTTACGAAGTTGTATAATTTCTGCATGCAATGGTTCTATCTCGCTACGAAGGACAGATTTTACAATAGAAGCAATCTCCTTTTCGTCTAAAGTGACAACCAGGTTTTCTATTTGCTCTTCCTCCGTAGGAAGTTTATCAATAAAATTAGAATCAGACATATTGGTACTATTATCAAATGAAGATAAATTTATATTTACTCTTCCAAGATGCCCCATACCTCCATCGACTACTATAGTTACAATTTTCCTATTTGACGGGTCAATATTCACCGAAAACTTGCCATCTTCATCCGTCCATCCTCTTCCTACAACAGAGCCGTCCCCTTCTGCCTTGACCAATACCTCGCAATTTCTGGCCGGTGCCCCATCGTTGAAGTAAGCCTCCCCAAGGATCGAGCTGTCCTCT
>DGDP01000140.1:2768-7732 GCA_002385485.1 Acetomicrobium sp. UBA3949
TGTTTACTCTCATTTTTCGTCCACCCCTAGCAATGAAGGCATCATTTTGTAGATAAATGACGCGATAAAAGCACCTATCAAGGATTCAAGAATCACAACAGGAATATGGGCAAGCAACACCAATTTAGCCGTTATCAAAAAAACATCTCCGCTAAAAGCCAAGGCAAGCGCAGTAAAAAGAGCGGCTAAAACAACCCCTATTCCTCCAGCCACGGCTCCGCCAAGCGAGGGCGGTTTTCCTGAGATTATAACGCATCTCCCCAAATAACCGCCTACAAGTCCAGGAATAGCCATTGTGCAGATGTTAACCCCAAGAACCGCCAAACCACCAAATTGAAACAACAATACCTGCAAAAAAAGCGCAACAAGATATGCGGGAAACAACTTAATTCCCAACAAAAGGCCACCTATGCCGTTAAGCAGGAGATGCACGCTGGCTGGCCCGACATTAATATGAATTAAAGACGAAACGAACAAAGCTGCAGATACAATCCCCACTCGAGGAACTTCATCTATTTCCATTTTCTTCAGTCCAGCCGCTATGCCGGCAACGGCCCCAACTGCTCCGATTGTCAAAGGGTATAAGGACAGTACACCCTCTGAAATATGCATTAGTTCCCCCTCTCCGCCTTTATCCAAATAACTGCCCCAAGCTCTATATCAGCATTTTCTCCGCCAGGAGACTTCATCTTTTCGGGAGCATCAGCCAGTGCAGCAAAACCCCACCAACCATCCCAGGGCATGGCATAGGTAAATACCCCCTGATCATCGGTCCGCACTACCTGTGTAACATAAACATCTGAGGGAGCCTTAACTTTTTTTCCTTCATTGTAATACTCCACTTCTACTACGGCACCTGCCAAGGGCTTCCCCTCCATAATAACCTTGCCTTGAAAAACATTGCCGGGCCACAATCCGTAAGGCCTCGTCAACGGCACTATCTCAGCCCTGAGCCCGAGGGGTTTCTGCCAACTTTCTTCCATGCCGAAAGCATTGACGACGGTTTTCGCATAGTGGATGATATATTTGTTTTCAGCCTCTTCCCAATAAGGTGAGGGCTCTACATAAAAAATGTGGTCTCCCGGCCGCTTTACATCGAAGACAGCTTCCCAGTATCTTAAACCCGAATCGTTTTTGCGAACCTTTAAATGTTTCATAAGATCTATATTTTCAGAACGAACAAAGACACCAAACTTTTCGGGCTTTTCCATATCCATCATTTCCTGTTCAAAGGGATGGGTAAAAAGAAGCCTTAGGTTTAACTCAGAATTTTCGTTTTGAGAAATTACGTTTTTATCGGGCAATATTACCTGGAAATGAGCCCATGAAGGAGAAGTCGAAAGACAGACACAAAAAGCAACAAATACCGCAAAGAATATTCTGCTTAAAACTTTGTTCATCAGAAGGGGACCCTCCTTAAGTGTTACGTTTCTATTATTTAGTATTACTCATGAAAGTCCGTTTGTCAAGGGAGTGTTAAAAAAGTGTTAATATTATGTATAGAAAAAATATCAGGAAGGGAGATGAGGTATCGGCATTCAAGTGCCGAAAATATCATGAAAAAGATTGTTATTTTGCTCGGGAGTCCCAGAAAAAACGGAAACAGCGAGAGGTTGGCCAAATCCTTTGCCACAGGCGCTGAATCTCAAGGCGCCCAGGCCAGATTTTTTAGACTCCACAATATGAATATAAAAGGTTGTTCGGATTGCAGGCAATGCTGGTCCAAGGGCAAACATTGTATAGTAGCAGACGATATGTCTCAATTGTACGAGTCCATCGATAATGCCGACGTCGTTGTTTTCGCAACGCCCCTTTACTGGTATAGCTGGAGCGCACAAATTAAAGCAGTTTGGGATAGAATGTTGCCCTATGTGTCAGACAAGGCAAAAACCACCGTTAAGGGCAAGCAAAGCGTATTATTAGTCACGGCCGGAGACGAACGCGAAGACGTCTTTGACGCAGTTTTGGAATCCTTCGATAGATCCGCATCCCTTTTAGGGCTCAAGTTGGCAGGCAAAATATGTGCCCATAATGTTTACGATATTGGAGACATAGAAGAAGGAAATTGGTTAGATCAAGCCAAAGAATTGGGAGCATCCGTCGGCAAGGTCAATTAGTATAATCTGCTGATTCAAACAAGATAACTGCGTACGCAAAGGCCAACGTACGCAGTTATCTTTCCATGGAACAGCCCAGATTTTAGGGAATATCTCCTACTGTCTTCCAAGAAGCTTTCTAATAGGCCCTTCGATATAGGGCAGAATGACCAGAGCTATTATCGCACCTACACCAGTTTGGGCCAAATCGGTGAAAAACTCAATGGGAGCAACTTTCCATCCATATAGAATACCTGCAACCAATGTATATCCTGCAATCATTACGCATGCGCCCACTATCACTGCCCTTTTTCGATTCTCTCGCATTTTCCCAACCACAAAACCCTCGATTCCCTTGATCACGAAAGTAAAAGGTGCCCATAGGGGATAGCCAAGCACGATATCGGCAAGAGCCCCTCCGATACCCCCGCAAATAGCTCCATATTTTGCCCCCATCAATATAGCAACACAATATATAACGCCTTCACCTAGATTGAAATAAATCCTATATCCAGGCATGGGGATATGAATTATTGTTGCTACGGCTACAATTGCTGCAAAAAGAGCACCCAATGCCACTTCCTTGGCGCTTCCCTGTGAAGAAGTCATTTCTTACCACCCTCTCTATATTTGAAAAATAAAAACATCACTTCTTATTTTATTTTATACCACATTTTAGACGTAACCGTTGATACCAGTAAAAGATCCCAACCATTCCAATCTGGCTTAAACATAAATTGCGCATTTGCATCATATGTGATAATATTGCCACATATTTGTCAAGGAGGGTTAATAATGGATATGGAAACTCAAGGCAAAAAGGCGACGCTGTTAAAGGCCATGGGGCATCCAGTCCGTATCGAAATCATCGAACTGTTGGGCAAACGGGAGATGTGTGCCTGTGAAATTGCAAGTTTATTTGACTGCGATAGGACTACTGTGAGCAAACATTTGGCCATCCTGAAAGATTTGGAAATTATCGAGCAAAGACGAGAGGGTTTATATATTTACTACAGACTTAAATTGCATTGCTTGGTTCCCATGCTTCAGTGCATAGAGCATGCCATTTTTGGCGATCCGATGAAAATTCAATTTGACTGTAAATGTTCGTGCTCCCAAGATAACTACAAAATTTAACATAAATATATTATATTAGTTAGCTAGGAGGCTTTTTTATGAGCGACAACAAGAAATTAGCTTTAATTCTTCTTACATTTCTCTTTTTTTACTTTATACCGGCCGATTCGCCCAGAGTAACAGTCGCCGCTTCGGAAGCCCTTGCAATGCTTCATGAATATGCCAGACAACACGTCTTGCTTTGCCTGGTTCCTGCTTTTTTCATAGCGGGCGCCATTTCCGTTTTCATCAGCCAACAGTCAGTCATGAAATATCTCGGAAGCCATGCAAAGAAGGTCGTATCCTATGCCGTTGCAGCGGTATCTGGCACAATTTTAGCCGTATGCTCCTGCACCGTTCTTCCCTTGTTTGCCGGAATTTATACCCGAGGAGCCGGAATAGGCCCTGCTTCCGCATTTCTTTACTCCGGACCAGCTATCAATGTGTTGGCCATAATTTTAACGGCGAGAGTACTGGGTTTTGAGATGGGCCTGGCCAGAGCGGTTGGAGCAATTCTTTTCAGTGTAGTCATCGGATTAGCAATGTCAATTATATTTAGAAAAGACGAAGAAAAAAGGCAGGAAGCTTTTGCCTTCCCAGCCGAAGATGGTACATCTCATCCTCTATGGCAATCGGCATCAGTTATGGCAGGCATGATTAGTTTTTTGATATTCGCAAACCTTGCAGCTCCAAAGGCGAATATCGGGTTTTGGGCACAGCTTTATAAAGTTAAATGGATAGTTGCAACGATCAGTATTTCCTTTACTGCCCTAGTGATTAAAAAATGGTTTTCAGCAGAGGAAAGATCCGAATGGTATAGCGCCACTTGGGGATATGCGCTTCAAGTATTGCCATTGCTTTTCGCTGGCGTCCTGATTGCCGGCTTTCTCCTCGGTCGCCCCGGGCACGAGGGCATCATTCCAGGCGCATACGTATCTTATCTAGTGGGCGGCAACTCAATTTTTTCTAACTTTTTCGCGTCTATCGTTGGAGCCTTCATGTATTTTGCCACGCTAACGGAAGTGCCGATATTGCAGGGTCTTTTGGGCGCAGGAATGGGTAAGGGGCCGGCACTTGCCCTTCTTTTGGCAGGCCCGGCTTTATCATTGCCAAATATGCTGGTGATACGAACAGTACTGGGAACAAAGAAAACTGTCACATATGTCATCCTTGTAGTGTTGCTTTCTACGCTGGCTGGAATAATTTATGGTAATCTTTAGTTTTGGATAATAATCTCTTTATGATTAACAGGAGGAAGTTAAAGTCATGAATTACGTTACTGGATTCATTAATTGCAAGGTCTACGGGAACGTTGGGAACAACCGACATTTCGAAGCCTTTTTGGTCGTTAATGGTAAAATCGCCTCCACAGGATCGAACATTGAGATTTCGGAGCAAACCAAATCTTTAAAAGGTGAAACAGTAGACTTAGGAGGGAAAATTGTCCTACCCGGTTTCATTGATTCTCATTTGCACATCGATGAACTTGGAATGTACATTAACTCTCTGAATTTAAGAAACATGGCAAGTATCGAAGATCTTCGAGATAAACTAAATGATTTCGCTTCAAAGGCTTCAACTTCGTGGATCTTAGGACATGGTTGGGACCAAGAGCTTTTCAGAGAAAAAAGATGGCCTACAAAAGACGACTTAGATGCCGTTGAGAAAGAAAGACCCATAATGCTCTCAAGGGTATGTCTTCATGCCGCGGTCTTAAATTCAAAAGCCTTAGAGATGACAGGCATAACTTCC
>DGDP01000139.1 GCA_002385485.1 Acetomicrobium sp. UBA3949
TTTAACTACGATGTCGAATACGTCGATAACCTCAGCTTTTTTCTGGACGTGAAGATAATTTTTTTGACCATCATGAAGGTTTTAAAAAGAGAGGGAATTAACCAAGAGGGCAGGGCGACGATGGAGCCGTTTAGAGGAAGCCAACAGGCAGGTCAATTACATGAAAATAAATTATGATACAAAAAAAGGGCTTTTGATTATTGGCGCAAGCGGTCACGGCAAGGTCGTTGCCGACGTTGCCTTAAAGATGAATAAATGGAAATATATTGCTTTTTTAGATCAGGATGAAACCATCAAGTCTTCATTAGATATTGATGTAATAGATAGATCAGAAAATGCCTTTAAGTATATAAAAGACTACTATACGACAATCCTCGAGGGTCTACCATTCATTTAGTGGTTTTATGTTTTATAATGATAGACCCCAAATATTTTCATCTCCCGCCCTGTCATGTGCGAGGGGGATAAATGCGATCTTGTTTCATTCGTGCCTCCATATGCCTGTTTATCATTTAAACAATATCTCCTCGAGTTCCGTAAAAGAGCGGCATTCTTCGTCAGGGGCATATTCTTTGCTTTTAGGCTCATCTGTGTAATGAAGCTGTCCCGGGATCCTCAAACGTATTGTTTTCCAAAACCGCTTTTTCGCTGGAAAGAAATCCTTTTCCGGATTGTCCCCTATGTAAACCAAATCTTGCCCTTTAACCCTCCACGCTCGCTCTATTTCAGAAAAAGCCCTTTCGTGAGGTTTCCAATAAGTCTTTCCCCATTGGTCGGTAAAGACAATCTTGTCAAAATAAGAGGTGATTTTCAGGGATTCAACTTTCAATATTTGTGTCTTCAAATACCCATCGGTTATCAGGCCTAAAAAATGTCCTTCTTTTTTCAGGCATTTTAAAACATGCTCGGCTTTTTGCAGTAATAGAATCCGTGGGAAGTGCGATCGATAATGATGAATTATTTCCTCGAGCGAAAGTACTTTTTGAATCTCCGGGTTTTTTTCCAAAAGCCTGTCAAAATTCTTTGCGCGCAACCCGTTGTTGAAGCCTTGTATCAGCTCTTCGTAAACGAGTTCAGAGGATAACCCCGATTTTTCCTCGATTTTTTCAGCGACAGCCTGAAACCCGCTGAAGACATAATCCCGTTCCAAATAAAGGGTATCGTCAAGATCAAAAACAAACACTTTCATCTAAAAAGCCTTTCTCTCCGTAAAAATTTCAGTATAATGTCGTGTCATGTACAAGCCCTTTCTGTATTCACTTATTCGTGGCTTTATTTCGACACCATTCAACATTTGCACGATCCATTCCGGATAACACCCACCAGCAGCATTTGCTAATGGGAAGCCACCTCCAAAGCGTGGATTAACTTCCGTCAAAACCGGCCCTCTGTCGGTAATAAAGAACTGGAGCGTCATGGGGCCAATCCCGCCTTTTGAGCCTATGAGTTCAAGAATCCTACATAACCACGGCCGCAATTCCCGATCGTCAATAGTCTCTCCTTCGATCGACTCCCCTGCAAGTGTTCGGATCCTTATCCTTGGGACATAATGAATCAGCCTTCCCTGAAAATCCAGCAGGGCATCTACTGTTACTTCGGGACCTTTTAACTCTTCCTGAATTATCGGGTCCGGCACACGTTTCACATAATTGCCTATGGTTGATTTTTCGGCTTTATAGGTGTGCTGGCTGGCGCTTCCGTTTCGGGGTTTTATAAACAATTTGTCGGGCAAATCTGATTCACACAAGGACTCCGGGAGCCAAGACCGTGGAACGTCAATGCCATTGCTGGAAAAAAACTCGAAGGTTTTCCACTTGTCGAAAGTGATCTCTATCAAATCCGCGTTACTCACCAAGGGGATGCAGCCAAGTTCCTGGAACGTTGCCCGGCTTTCGGAAAGCGCTCCAAGTTCTGTATCGATAGTCGGAACTATTAAGTCGATAGCTTCCTTTTCAACAATGGAACAAAGGTATGGAATATAATTCCTGTGCTTTACAGGAATGAGCTCCAAAGCCTTGTCGGCAAGAAAAAGCGTCGGGGCCAATCCATCAATGTCCCCGGCCAAGACTCTCCCGCCAAGCGGTTTAACAGCTTCTTTGAATGCCAAAAGTAGGCTTGTTCTCCTTCCTGAGCTTGTTATCAAGATGTTAAGGGGTTTATTCTCTCCCATGGAATTCCTCCATCGTTCGTTGCATGACCGTCGCTTGTAATCCTTTCTCACTGGAAAACTTTTAGAAGAGTGTGCAAGAGAATTCTAATGTCAACAAACAAGCTTTTGTGATCCACATACCACACATCCATTTCAAACCGTTCCTCCCACGAAAGCGCGTAACGCCCACTAACCTGGGCCCAGCCTGGTATGCCCGGCCTTATCTCCAGGCGTCTCGCCTGTTCTGGTGTGTAGCGCTTTATGTATCGCACATGGAGCGGCCTCGGCCCCACCAGGCTCGTATCCTCTTTAAGAACATTATACAACTCTCGGGAAGCTCGTCAAAGCTTGTATGGCTCTACAATCTTTAGTGTGGAATTTGGCTTTGAAAATACAATAGTGGTAAGAACCAACCAAACCCATGAAGAAAGGGGGCTCTTACCACCATAGACAATGGCCATAAAAATAATATCACCAATATGCTCGGACTTAAAAGCTTTTAAGGTGTCGGATACGCGTGAGGAAGAGGATGCTTTTGTGATTGAAGTGCAAGTAAAACCCAATAAGACAGCAGTTTGTCCCGAGTGAATAATTTCGAGGGTCGGATCTTTAATCTTGAATATTTAGTTGCACGCTTCAAAAGTATTGACTCTGTACTCTAAAATTTAAAATTTAATTTAAAGATGTAGAATTCCGAGGGTCGGATCTTTAATCTTGAATTGT
>DGDP01000145.1 GCA_002385485.1 Acetomicrobium sp. UBA3949
CATGATCTACCAGGGGTGGGCAGACATGGTGGGATTTTTAAAAACTGATCATTAAAACGAATACAACGATGGCTCTCCGTCAGCATGAGCAAAAAACTTAAAGGCAAAGAAGCATTACCACTTCTCTGCCCGTTTAATCATTTTATAGAAAACTAGCGAAGCCGTTTGTGCTGAGTTTGTACAGCATCTCAAAAAGCTTACAGGCAGTATGGGGGTATTTTGCGGTATATTCGTTCCCTGATATCTTCAGCTTGGGCACTCCAGAGCTTTTATCCACTTCTAAAACAGGCATCTCTAAAATGTCCAAATCGTTGCCTTTCAGTTGTAATTTTTTAGTCTTATCGGAGTACACGATCTTTTGTTGTTGCTGTTGCTGACCCGCCGTTTCTACCTTGCAAAACTCGCTGATCAACTTCATTATCGGGACCTCGAGCGCCTGTTTTGTCCCGTGAAACTTGGGGAGGATTTTCATTCTGACGGCTAGGTCAAAGGCTTCTTCGCAACCTGAGAATTCCTCAATATCAAGTCCGTCAATCTCGATAAGATTATTATTGCCAGCGCCGGCAGGCTTTTTCCCTACATAAATGCCATACTTGGCATTACTAGTAAACATCATTACTTCATTGTAAACCCTATTGCCGAAGTGCAGAGAGTATAGCTTCAAAATGTCGCTTATCTTTATTAATTCACCGTCATATTTACTATCAATTTCCAGAAAGAGTTTAATATATTCTAAGTCGATCTTGGCGTAATTGAAACCTCTGGTGAAGTCATCAACAATTAACAGCGTCTGCTCTTGTTGTTTGTTGGACAGGAGGTGGTCCTTGTAGTCTCCTATATTCGAGTCGAACTCCAGGGTAAAAACCCTGTCGAGCACCTTGGGCGAAAACATGTGGGTGGTTTCGTCTATATTTACGGTGCCCACGAAATACAGGTTGGGCGGGATGTAAAGCTTTTGAGGGATCTTGTTTTTCTTCTTACTTGTTATCTTGTTTTTTCTGTCGCTTGTTATGTCGTTTTCGCTATAAAGAAGTATCGGCGCCGAATAAAAGCCTTTAATCGCGTTACTTCCCCCATCGCCTAAGCTCAGGTTTTTTCTCATCTCTTTTAGCTTGTCTTTATTGTTTTTAATGTATTCCTCATCTATTTTCCTGCTTTCCAAAACGCTCAAGAAGTCAGCGAAATAATACTCCACCCTCGCGAGGTTCATCTCGTCAAGAAGCACAAAGTACGGGCGAGCGTGCTTTCTCTCTCCATTTTTGCCTCCCTCAGCCTTTACCTCATTCTCTTTCTCAACTTTTTTGGCTTTTATGTATTCGCGCTGGGCTTCTAAAATAAAGTCGAGCAATTCCGTAGAGTGGTAAGATTCGTCGAGAGGATTATAGTAGCCGATGAGAGACTTGCTGTCTCGAAAATCAGGACGTATAGGGAGGAACAAAGAGGGAATTTCTACCTTTTTTAGTATTAGCTTTGGTGCCGCGTTGGACAGACCGAACAAGCTATCACTCAGTTTGTTAATCTCATCTTTATCAAATATATACATCCATGCATCCGGATTGAAAATGAAGGCAAAAATTTTTCTTACTGGAAGGCTGAAAGCGTCAAACAGGCTGCAGTTACTTATTATGGGCAGGAAATTGCCAGCTTCAGCAAGTTTTTTAATACTATAAATATCATCATTAAGTTTTTTGAGTTTATCAGTATTATTTGCCAAATTATTTAAACTGATATTATAAACAAAATCACCATTGTCGGAAAAATATTCTTTGTTAAAAATACCAAAAATATTAGCATACATTTGTACTTCATCGTCGCTATATTGACTAGGGCTAGATTTGTTCTCAATTTGTATGCCTTTTAAGCCAAGATATTTACGACATAACTGCGATAATATAAGTGGGTGTGGCTTATTTTCACTTCCTCTCTCTCTGAATCCTAAATCAAAAACTATACCTCCATGATAATGCCAATCAATTTTGGTTAATGATTTATCGTTTATCTTAGTTTCACGATCCCGATATTGTTTTGCTTTAAAGATATTGATGCTATCTACTAATGATGCGTCAAGCTTTGCCTCAGGAAGCTTAAGCCGGTAAAAATTGTCAACAAGCTCGTCAAAAATCCTTGTCTTTCCGGTCCCGGAAAGGCCCGCGAGGATCACGAAGCCCTTGGTCTTTAGCGCGTTATAAAACGCCTTTTCCTGATATTCGTCCAGCATTAAATTCGGAAACAGCCTGCCCATCTTTATCCCCCTCTTATTCTGGTAACTCAATTTCAATATAGCCCATCAATTGGTTATCTTCGCTCATGTTGATATCAATTTCACCGCAAGTCATCTTCAACACATCTTTTAAGTCGTTTATTTTCTTTTCTTTGAACATATGGGTAAACGATAGCACTTTGCCTTTGGGCTTATTTTGTTTTTTGTGTTTGTTTTGTTTTCCGGTGGATTCCTCAAGGCACGCCGCGATCACCACATTAGATACCGTGGTAAGATACTTGCTCAAGTCTCCTGTGGGGACATTCTCCTTGACCATAAATTTCGCGTCTATGACGAAGCGTTTTTCGCCCTCGATCAAAAAATCAGGTATTAGCTTTTCCTTTTTTACCAAATTAACCTTTATCTCAGGCTGATATAACACCCTTACACTTCGTTCGTCCTTTGAAAAACAAAGGCTCAGGGAATCGCGCTCCACGTATTTCTCCGTTTCGCTTTGTTTATTGCCGCTTTCGAGCTTATCCTTGCGTTTATATCCCATACGTTTGAATTCCCCGATAATTTTCGAAAGCACGTAATACTCCCACAGCAAGTCCATCCTCTTTAACTCAAAGGCCATCTCGAGGGATGTTATAAAAGAGGGGACATAAGACATCCCGAGCAGCCTCCAAATATTGAGCAGCTCCTTGTATCCCGGCTGTTTTATCAAAACCTGAGAATTTGACGGATTTACGTTTAAATTGCCCACTCCATTGAAGATCCACCCCGAAAGCACTTGCTCGATTTCGCTCTTGAGATGGCTTAATGTTTTTCTCTTGTTTTCCATATCCTCTTTCTTGTTTTTCGTGCTCTCGGCCGCGATTGTGTCGTTGATATATTTGTCGCATTTATCAATCGCTTTTATCAGGATCCGCAAAACGAGCTTTACAAACCTGTTTTCGAGGGTGTCGAAGGTTTCTTCGGGCGTATACTGCAAAACTTCGGCTGGCGCGTAGGCCCCTCCTATGCACCCCCCCGGAAATTTACGCCAGTGCTGCGGCGAGCATACGATATCGATGAGCGTGTCTCCGTCCACGTAGCTTACTTCGTCAAACCTCTTTGGCGATTTGGTATCGATTAGCATGCGGTGGGGGCGAGCGAGGATGTGGTGGATAGCGCCGATTATTTCCTCTTTTTTGTTGAGCAACAGAAGGAGCGTGAACAAAGGGTGCTCCTCAAACGCGTTTTCCCTTACATCCGAGACCGTGGGAGAAATGATCGCGAAGGGCAGATAAAGCCCGTTTATTATCTCGATCGCAAACTTTTCAAACAGCACGTCGTAGTTCCTCGCGATATCATCACACTGGAACACGGCGTTGCAGTTTTCGCATGGTTTACGCGGTTTACTTGCACTGCTGCATTTATCTTTATCACAGAGATTGGCGCTTTTTTTGACTTTTTCGTGAATAACCAAAACCCTCTTGGGTTTGTTGTTGTCGTAATAATTGAAATAACCTGTGTAATTTCCGAAATATATTATATAATTGTTTTTTTCAGTTTCAATGTGAATGTATTCTTTACTTCCTATCTTTTCATACTTTTTAATTATTTTTTCATTATTAATATTTTTGGGAATTACCAAAGGCCTATAATATTTACCCTTGTCCTTTTGTTCTTTGTATACCGAAAGATGTATTTCTGTAGGTGACATACTTAATCACATTCTTTCAAGAAAGTTGCAAGACCACAAAAACCAATTATGCAATTACGAGAAGTAATTCCTACACATCCCAAAAGTTGCTAAACCGAATTAATTATTACAAGCATTGCTTTTAGCATGATAGCTAAATAATAGTAATTTGTCAATAAAGGAGGCTGCTGAAAAGGTATTTAATCCTTTTGCAGATGAACTACAATTTCAATTAAGTTAATCGAAGCCAAACTAGGTTATACTCAGCATTCTTTTGCGATATTCTCAGTTAATAATATAATGTATACCTACCTTTCAGCGAGTTCTAAAGAAAATTTCTTTGATTAGCACACAAAAATTGCAAGAAATTAAGTATAATCCAACCCTACAAACTGAGTGGAAAAGATTTAATTCACCCAATTGTTTTTGTAAGCTTCTTTCAACCTTTCGGTATATTGATCAAATGGGAATTCTCGTTCCATATATTCTATTACTTCTTTTGCCTTATCTTTCTTGCCGATAGTTATGTACACTCGACCTTGATTATAAAAATTAATGGGTTCATCAGGATCAAAACGACACGCCTCATCGAAATACTTTAAGGCTAAATCGTAGTTCTTAAAATAATCCTCGCATGCTCCCAAGGCACTTAAGGCATCAGCATTTTCGGGATCTATATCGAGGGCTTTTTTCGAAAGCTCCTTTGCCCTAGCATAGTTCTTATTAAAGTATTCTGCTTCAGCCTGCTTAATCATTTTAGCAACCTCGGGATCAGTTTTTTTATGAGAAACGATGACTGGATTGATAAAGGCAAGAACATCATACATATCGTTAGGATCGCTATACTCGCCAATGTAAATACCTCGAATAACAATTTGATCTCTTTCTTGCACGTCGGCAAATTCCGCTAAGCGATCGTTTGAAAAAAGAAATTCCAAATGAGTGCCAGCTAAAGATTCTTTTGTATTCATATATCCACTTAAAACGACAACCCTCATATCGGAGTAACCTAGTATATGTTCCCTTCTGCGTGTAAATCTCACTTTCCCGCGAATTTCCATAGGTCTTCCGTAATATTTAGCCTCATGTCTCAAGCCTTCGTTTAGAAAACTAAGCGTAAAATCCTTTGCCGATATTTGCTCAAGCTCACATTGCTTTAATTCATCAAGCTTCATATATGTCGATCCCTCTAATAAAGCTACATTTAAAAGTACAACTAGTGATACAAAGAACATTAGCACCCCGATCCTCTTACCTAAACAACACATCAAACTCGCCTCCTATCATACATTTCAGGCAACCCATCTGATCATTTAACTAGCTTGTTTTTATTATAAGAAATTTTTGGCTTGAGTCTAATTTCTTTCGGCTCTATAATCTTTTGTGTGGAATTTGACACAAAAAATATAATGGTGGTAAGAACCAACCAACCCCATTAAGAAAGGAGGCTCTTACCACCATGGCCAAAGGCCATAAATATTGTATCAACAATTTGCTCAGGCTAGAAGATATAAGGGTAACAGAAGTAGTAGAGGAGGTAGATGAAGACGTCGTAGTAATTAAAGTTCAGCCAAGAAAGGAGAAGGAGATCTTCTGTCCTCACTGCGGCTCAAAGCATCTTTACAGACACGGCCATGCAAGACCAAGAAAGGTGCTGCATGCTTGCATCTGCGGCAAGAGGATATACCTAAAGATACAGGGACTGCAAAGATTGAAGTGTAAGCATTGCGGTCGTACCTTCACCCAACAGCTTGAGATCTGACCCTCCCCTTCTTTGCAGGACACGAAGTTAAGGCTATATAATCCAACCTGAAGGGAAGGCGTTTTGTTCATGGGAAGTGTAAGGAGACATTACGATGAGGAATTTAAGCGCAACGCAGTAAAGTTTGCTATACCAGCGGTAAAAATATTAGTGAAATAGCTAAAGATCTTGGAATCGGTTGCAGTATGCTTGCAAGATGGAAGAGAGAACAGGAAGAATATAAATATAATGCATTTCCATGTTTATGCAAGGTCAGGCGTGGGACGGATCTAAAAGATAAAACCGCATCTTTAAGAATAAGTTAGCAATTGTCCGGGAAAAACGGGATATACTAAAAAAGCTTTGCCCATCTTTTCAAAAGTCCCGAGATAAAATATCGTTTTATCCTGGATAATTCAAAGGTATTTCACGTAAAGACGATGCTCTGTCTGTAAGGTATCTCGTAGTAGAAGATATTCTTGGTTAAAAAAGCCTTTAAGCCAGAGGCAAATTCAGGAAGAGATCATAAAAGACCATATAATTTATTATCTGAAACGAAAGCCGCCTAACTTACGGGCAGCCCTAGGATGCATAGACAGATGGCAAAGAAAAGCGTCCATTCCAGCAAGAAAAGAATAGATAGAACGAATAATGAGGAACGCAGGCTTAAAGGTTGCAGGCAGACGCATATTCAATGCCGACCTACTTTGGTTCTAAAATGTCAGTAGCAAGTAACGTCCTAGATAGAAACTTTATTGCCGGATGTCCGGATGAGAAATGGGTTATAAATTACCTACATCCATACCGACGAAGGATATCTATACCTAGCGGCCGTTATGGACCAATGCTTTAAAAAAGAATCGTGGGATACTTCAATGAAACAGCGGATGACCCAAAAACTTTTCATTGAAACCATGAATATGGCTACACGTCCGACGTCCAATGCCGGGATTGATCATCCATACCGACAGGGGTAGCTGGTAAAGCAGCTTAATAGCAGACAACTGCTCGAAAAGGAAGGATATAGTTGCGGCTCATGGTAACTGTTGGTAAATTTTCCAATGAAAAAGTTTTTAAGACCTTGAAGACAAAAATTTGTGTGCTGTAGCGGATTTAAAACCAGGGAAGAAGCAAGGATCGAGATCCTTGAGTACGTTGAGGTCTTATACAACCGTACCAGACTGCATTCGACTCTTGGCTATAAGCCTTGAGAGCAATTTGAGAAAACATATAAAAATCCAGTAAAAGCGACTTAAGTTGGTGTCCGCTAAAAGCGGGGGAAGTCCATGGAGGCTTGATATCGGAAAGCCTCTGAAGATCGTCGGCAAGCAGGCGGTACAGATATAGATAACGTAAGAGTTGTACACGACAAGATAGAAGCCGTAAACGACCTAAAAGATAAAATAAAGATTAAGATATGGATTGCAACATAAAGGAATCCTGCGAGGCTTTAAGCATGCCCAGGTAATGAATTGAATACGACTGCAATAAACTTTACGTTCATTCGTACCTTGGGTATTTAAGCCCTTAAAGATTTGAGAAGTCCTTTGAAAATACGGCTGCTCAAGTGGTAGCGTAACCTCTACTCATTTTTGAGGGTAAAAAGTGTCTTGACAAGAGGGGTGTGTTACACTTTTTGCACTAGAATCATATATATCATAAAAGGGGGTACAACCGATGAGAAAGTGGTTTTTGGCAGGTTTAGCGTTGGTGCTCTTTGTTTCGCCGAGCTTTGCTTTCT
>DGDP01000098.1:0-759 GCA_002385485.1 Acetomicrobium sp. UBA3949
GTAAAGCATCTCCTGAGTTGGCACGAACTCTGTAAAAACCAGCACTTTAAGATCCGGATCACCTTCATCAGCCTGAAGTCGGTAAATCCAGCTAACCAGCGCTTCAGCCTTAGCATCGTAACTTTGGCTTTCACAATCTTTGGCTAAATCTAAAAGGCGGCTTACCTCTGTCTTTTCATCCTTTAAAGCTTCGGACCGAAGTCTAATGGCTATATCTATTTGCTCCTGACCATCCAAATCGGCCCAATCTTCCTCGATAATTGCTGGAAATAATGATAACTGTTCAAGCGGTTCTTCAAGCACTTCGAGGCGCCTTTCAAGCGACGTGCGAATGGCTCGCGTACTCGAAACTACCAGCCGTTGCATTAAAATCATCAGAAACCCAATATAATTGCGCTTTTCAAGCTTCGCTTTGTTATAGCCTTCGCGTACATATTCAGTTACTTCTTCGTAAAGCAATTTTTGCTGTCTGTGACGATCTTCCCAAGAAACTGGTACCAACTGTGTATATCGCGGTTTGAATAGCGGCTGACCTTGCACGTGTATGGCTTTACGCTTCTCCGTTCGAATTACATACGGCTGCACCCGCTCTTTAGACACACTATTTACATCGGGGAATGCTTGGACATCTAGGAGCGAAAGCAGCCTATGGAAAGCATCCGTCTTACCTTGATGCGGCGTAGCGGAGAGCAAAAGCAAATAAGGAGCAGCTTCCGAAAGACCCAAACCAAGCTTATAACGGGCCACCTGATCCGTGCT
>DGDP01000098.1:971-9615 GCA_002385485.1 Acetomicrobium sp. UBA3949
GAACAGATCACTTGAGGATGAATTTGCCAGAGGTTTTCTTCGCTGGCTATCCGCCGATAAGCAGAAAAATCGCTTGGTATGATTAAGCGAAACTCTTCTTTAAAATGAAAGCGCATCTCTGCTATCCATTGAGCCACCAATCCTTTGGGGACAACAACCAAAGTGCGCTTAACCAAGCCTCGTAGCTTTAACTCACGCATTATGAGCCCTGCTTCAATGGTCTTGCCAAGTCCAACTTCGTCCGCCAAAAGATAGCGAACCCGATTCGAGGAAACAGCCTTAGACAGAACATTAACTTGATGAGGCAACGGTATAACTGACGATTCTATTGGCGCAAGCAAAACATCTTGAGTCAAAGCATCGGCAACCCTCGCTGCGGAAGCAAGATAGGCTATCTGGTGCTTATTGTCGATTGCAATCTCACATATAGGTTTAAGTCGCGAGGCTGATATACGAACAACAGCATTTTTACTAGGCATCCAGACACGACAAACAGTCTCGCCCCAAAGCGTCTGGGTTTCGATTACACGGCAAAGCTCTTTATGGTCGAAGCTGTAGCGCCAATCATCTTGATTTTTTCTTCCAATTTCCACATTCATTTGCTTCTCCGGCATTACTTTCGCTGATCGCTAACCTTGAGAGCGCGTAAGCGCCTGATCGTACCACATCAATAATTTCGGGTCTTCCAAGAGAATTTTCTCCGGGATCTTGCGCGCTACGGCGATGATGGTTGTGTAATCGTGTTCTTGCCAGGCTTTCTTAAAACCAACGCGAACTGCTTCAAGCCGAACAGGTCTTATCCGTCTTTGTTTGGAATTTCTGTATTCTTCAAATTCCCGCAACAAGGCACGCTCACGAAGCCTCTCTAAATCGCTCGCTTTATTTGGATCGGGGACATGCCAACGGTCCTTTGCGCGCTTTATGAGCTCTTGGTTTTCAGTATATAATTGGCCATTTTCTTCCCTGGAGCTGCCTCCTGCCAGCTCTTCCTGTATAGTTTTGCGTAAATCAGAGCTTTGCTTCATCCAAGAAACTATTTGTGCAGGAATTGGCCCTTTACCGTCATAGCGAAGAAAGTTTTGCTCCAAAATTTCCAAAAGTTCAAGCGGTTTTTCGTGTTTTTGCCAGCCACCAATTTCCTTTATAAATTGCGGATGTAGTTCCTGAAAAGTTTGCGGCTTTTTGGTGAGATTTATCTTAAACCATTGAATTGCAGAAGATTCATCGGTAACGGCAAGTTCAAGCTGCATAACCTCTTTTATTTTCATACGTTTTTTGTCGTATTCCACTACCTGATCAGGCAAGAAATACATCCCGTCGCGCTCTGGAAAACGTTGTGCAAGTCCTTCGTAAAACTCGGCCGCAGAAAGAGGGACGGTGACTCCGCGCAGAACATGAAAAGCCACCATTCTGTCATAGAGCAAGTAGTTTTGACGTTCGGCAATGACCTCGGCCTTGCCGCCCTTGGAGATGAATACCGGAAGCTTTTTTAAGTGCGTGCGGACAAAATCCCAGACGCCTTCTTCGCTGCCCGCTTCAAGTTTGAAACGTTCTTCCAAACCTTCGTTGGGCTTGTAGCATGAAATTATGAGGTCTTGCTTAACGGCAGAGGCAGACGTTACCTGTTTAAAGGAACCCTGTTGTTTATCAAGAGTACGAATATCGGCAACCACAAACCCAGCTACTTGCAAAGCTTCCATGATAGCATTCCAAACACTATTCTTAGAGTTATGAAATTCCACCGTCATCCAACGACCGGGCTTTAGCACCCTATGATATTCCTTGAAGCACTCCGTCATCAATCGCTGATACTCCGGCAATCCTTTGCCCTGCACTTTGTTTTCGATGGCCTCAGGCTTGTTGTTGGTAAAGACCCTGAGCCATACTTCCCACAAGAAATTAAGCTCGGAATACATCAAATTTCCGCCAAAAGGGGGATCGGTAAAGATATAGTCAACACAATGTTTTTCAAGATTTAAGATTGATGTTGATTGAGTTTTAGTATAGGAATAGGATGTAGCAATAAAGGCTTTTGCGATACATTTAGCTTTACTATTCATAACCCATGTTGGTAGTGTCTCGGCAATAAGTGAACTAACATACAAAGTACCTGTCAAAGGGCCATTGCCACGATTGCCCATGTTATATCTAACTATTCGAGAACAAAGTGTTCCAACTATGGATTGAAAAATAAGGCGTGTTTGCATTGTTAGTAATTTATTTATTGCACTCAGCACCCACAAATTTCGCTTCGTATAGAAATGGTGCACGTGGGTGAGGCCAATATCATCGTTACGACGAGACTCTTCACCCTCGGGCATCCGATCCGTAGGAAACCAATAGGGAATATCAAGCTGTTCGATCTTGTCAATAAGCGCTATATCAAAGGTATCTGGCGCTTTTTCGTAACGTTTTTTGCCAACGCTGTAGTTTATGAGCACAGGAACCTGCTTTGCCTGGCGAATAGTCTTATCAATTGCATTATCATATTTGGTAACCCAGGCACGATCCATGTTGCGCTTGGTAAGCAGCGCACCGCAATGCGGGCAAAGGAATTCTTTATGGACTTTGCCCGCTTTTTTATCAACAGCAGATTCCCAAAAAATGACGTCCTTCGTGCATTCGGGACATATAAATACATCAGACCAGACTGTGTAGTTGATCTGTCCCAGGTTTGGGATTGCACGAATTAGTTTTCTGGCTTCATCGGCAGTTTTACACGTTTTAAGCTTATCGGCCCAAATTTCAGCTTTGTCGGTCTCTGCTTGATGCAATGTGGCATACATCCAGCTGCATTCTTCTTCAACTTCACGTAGAATACGTTTGGCTTCACGCTCAAAGGCCTTGACGTCTACAGGTGTGTTATAGTTATAAGCTATGAATGTAGCGGCTGGAGACAGATCGTTTAACACTGCGTATCTGGCGCCGAGCTTAGAAAAAGGCTTCCATGCGCTTTTCCCGTTATCTTCTGTCTCCTGTTGATACACTACGCCCTGATCGTCAACCATATAACCAAGTGATTCCACTGTCTTGCGATCGCCGCAAAGTTGGGCCGCCACGCCGGTCATGCCCGTGCCGCAAAAACCGTCAAAGACAATATCGTCTGGTTCAGTATAATGAAGTATATACCGCATGATAGCCTTATGTGGCACCTTTGTGTGATAGGAATGAGCGTTATAGATCGGGTCATTTTTGCCCTCGCTTACATCGGCTGCAAAGGGTTCACGGTGGTATTTGTCGCTTTCCGGATTATATGCTTTGTCATGACATCTGATGAAATCCTCGATGAATGGATTAGGGCAGGCCGTATAATAAGGCGGGTCAGAAAGGCGCAAAATATCCTCTGTCTTGCCGTGTGGGAAACCAATCTCATCTTTATATAGCGTTAAAAGGTCTGCATCGCCGTTTCCGCGGCGAGCAATTCGTGCTGCTTTGACCATATTAAGGGCAAGCTTGTTAATGCCCTCATCGTCGCCAACGGGCCAATGTTCGAGAGACTTTAAACGAGATATGGCGTCATCTACCGTAGTAAAAGGGACACCCTTGAGCTTGGCATTTAATTCTTCCAGTCCTTTGCAAAGAAGATCAAGAAAGCACTCCCGCCGTTTTTCGTCATTTTCAAATGTAATCCCCAGGCAATTTACAGAGGCATCTAAGTCTAACTTGCGGGAAGGCATAGATTCTAAATCAAAGAGGATCTGTTGATGATGTTGTCTTGTTTTTTCGTTCACCTAAATCATGCCACCTTCCATAAAAGTCACATATAAACTTATAGACTTTACTCTAATACTATCCTAACCTTGTTGGGTTCTTTGCCCCTGGCAAGCTCGGCCAAATAGGCTTCAAAACGTTTCTTCATTTCATCCAACGTCACGGGCGAACCGCCTGCAAAGAGGGCCGTGTGCAAATCTTCGATCTTAACTTCGACCTTGACGAGGCCTGATAACACCTCCTGTATGACGCGGATAAAATCCTTGCTTAATACATCAGGCAATTGCTGTTCTTCCATAAATTTCTCAATTTGTTTTCGATCCTCCGGTTTCAGCAAATCGAGGTTATTCTGAACTGTTGGGTCTTCTAGGTTGGTTAGCAACGTAACAGTCCATTCGTTAAACAAATTATCTAGTCTCTCATCTAGGGATTCAAGCTCAATCGCTGCAGATCTGAGGGGCGTCTCTACCGCCGGCCGGAAGGAACAATAAGGACATTCCGGCTTTGTAGCGAGGTCTTGTTCGGTAAGTTTAAAACAGCTTTTCAAGTCGGCCAATCGTTCCTCAAGCTCCCTCAGTTGAGAAAGGGGCATGAGATCTATGCTGGCTAAGTCGCGTAGTGCTTTTAACCGCTCGTCATTATTCATCAGCTCTTTTTTTCTTCTGTCCTCGTTCACGCCCAATCTGGCCTTGGTGTGCATATCTAGATAAGCATTGATGTAGGATTCTTTAAGGTCGGTCAAATCTCGCCGTAGCTTTGGCAGTAAATCACCACTCCCACAATTCAGCCTATCGCCTACTGCATCCATCCATTTGCCCTTAATCGAAGTTATTGTTTGGGCTCGAATTTCCCTTGTCTTCTTGGTCCATTCGTGATCCTTTGGCATAAGAGTTTCGGCATTAGACAGATATGAAACGATATCTTTTAGATCGTTTAGCAAATCCTGCAAAAATTCAACCCGCACAAGACAGTTCAAATCATCCTTGTAGCGTTTAATTTCTTGAACTTCGTAATGAAAGTTTTTGAGCTTGCCAGATGTATTGTAAGCTTGTAAGCTTTCCAGAAAACTTTTCATTCGCTCAAGAGCCGAGTAGTACGCTTGCTGCGTGGATTCGTCCAAAATATATTCACCCCAAAAGACAATACCTTGGCGCAATGTTTGTTGAGCCAAAACAATTCGCTCCAAAAATCCGTCTACTCTTTTTTGCATCTCGATAATTGGATCATTCTTGCCTTGAGCGATGAGTTGAACCATGCCCGGCGTCAGATCTAACAATTCAAATAAGGCTCTAAGGGCCGGTAAGTTCCACTCCTTTGGTCTTTCTATGTGTTTAAAATTGACCAGTTCGCTTATTGGCTCAGCGGCCAACTCGGGTAATGCGGTGGCATCAAATTTCCTGCCGGGGATCGAAAGGACAATATCTCCGGAGTAAACCAAAGCGGCCAAAAGCACTACAACCCATTCAGGTTCTAAGCGATAGCCCTTATCAATAGCAAAATACTCTACATCGCTTACATCCTGAATCAACTCTGAGCGGTTAACGACATGGCCATGTTCCTTCTTTTTGAGGATATTTAGGATGTGCTTTGCATATTTAGAACGAGAGGGGTCAAGCCTATCGCCGTCTAGCAACTCCAAGGCATCTAGTACAGCAGTTGCTTGTTTGGTGCGATTTTGTCCGGCAATTGCGCGCAGGGCGTCCTGTGCTGCTTGTTCTCGGTTTTGACTTGTGATCAATACACTAAAGCTTGGATACTCTGGGGCTTGATCCTGAAAATGCGCAGACAACATAGCACCAGCGACGGCATTAACTAGATCGCGAAAGCTAAAGCTGGAGGTATCAGGCGTTTGCAGATAATGTGCGACTTGGCGAGCACCTGCTCCCAATTCGTTCAAGAGACTGGAGGAATGGCGTAATGACTCACCAAAACTTCTATTTCGGCCCCGCCAAGTTACCTCAAAGGCATCAATCATATTTTCCCGCAACCAGTTAACGATATCTCCCAAAAAATCGGTCGCTTTGGACTCATAGGCATTCTTGGCACTACCACTTGACTTAGAGGCTTGATCCAGCGCTGCTGCATATTTTGCAAGCAGGGGCCTGAAGTCTTCGTCTTTTTTGTTAGAAAGGCGAAAGAACACTTCATCTGCCTTCTTTTCATCTTTAAAGTGTGGCGGATCGAAGGGCTGAATGAAGTAAATGTAAAAATCCCGGGGCGGCACAGCGGTAGAGCGCTCATTGGGCGCGCCGAAGAAAAGGTATCCCTGCCTTGTGACATTTCGCTCAGGCCATAGGACCTCGTGTTCCCAAATTCGGTATCCTGTTACGTAGGTTGGGTGATCCTTTTTCTCCATTAAAATCTGGAGAGCTTCGTAATAAGCCCGATCCAAAGCACTGTCGTCTAAACTCTCGGCTCGTCTTTCAATGAGTGCATCGTAATCCTCCGTCTTTTTAAGATCTAAGTACCATTGGTCGTTATCCTGATTATGGGAAATGAATTGACCGCTAACAGTCTTTTGAATTTCCCTGAGTACTGTTTCTATCAGCGTCAATAAGTCGTCTGCCGGCTCTCCGCCAAGCTCTTCAATATCTGGTTGATAGAGGCAAAGTGTATCGCGCAGCTCCTTGGCCGTAGCACCCAAAGGTGTGTAAATATCACCAGTAGTCAGACGATGAACGGAAAGGGCGTGGATTATTCTGATAGCCAAGTGCTTGTACAGTGGACGTGAGAAGGCCTGCTCTATTCTGGCCTCCAATGTTTGGCTGACGTCCATAACCTCCTTGACTTCGGGGATCGTACGAAAAGCCGGATTGCTTTTAAGCGCAACCCAATAACTGTCATAGGCTATAACCCCTGGTCGGTCCGTAGGCACTTCCTCATTAAGCAGTTCTTTCATAGCATAGGAGAGGGTCTTGAGAATTTCACGCTTCTCAACCACCCTGATCTGTTCAAAGACATCGATATAATCGGGATGGACGGGAAAGAGGCGGACGAACTCATCCATTCGCTCATTCATGTGGCCGTAAAACTTAGCAAAAGGCATGAGATATTCGCGTATTTTAACCTGCTGCTCTCCAGTTTTTTTAAGAAGGCGTTCAGCTACTACGAACTTAACATCCTTGCGAACGATGAGGATTTGTTCGAAGCGATCCTTCACTCGGCGAAGTTGATCGGCCATGTGGATAAAACGGGGGCTATCGAAAATCGCTTCCTGCACACCCGCTATAAAGCGAAAACGCAGGTACTTACATACTTCGCCAACTTCACGAAGAAAGTTGAGGTCTAAAATAAGCTCTTGATCCTTACGAGTACGGAGATACTCTAAAAGTTCATCTACGACTAAAAGGAGACCATGGTCTGGAAACACTGCTTGAAAGGAAGCCATCATTTCCTCAAAAGCCGGTTTGTTGCTTGGTATTTGACTAGCACCTGGGAAGGTATATATAACACCCATATCATTTAGAGCTTCCTCTAAATAAAACGTGACGATATCCCGCAGAGACATTGTAGTTGATCCAATCTCTCTGCGAACCACTTTGAATTTACCGGCTATGGTTTGCGCCGATGTCGCAACTTTTTCGTTGTTTAAAACAGAAAGAAGGGCTTCATGCTCTGCAATGCTGGATATTACCGACATCAGATGAGATTTGCCAGTGCCGTAATTGCCTACAATTAACAAAGCCTTGTTATCCGAAGGGCTATCGAATTGTAGTTGGGGAAACACAAGGTTCGTTAGCCTTTCGGCCATCTCATCCGATATGACGTAAGTACTTACCAGTTGCCTCGCTCTCGTAACTTCATCGGCATCCCTTAGCTGAACCACAGTTTCAATGGGCTCAAATTGAATTAAGTCTCCATATTTCATTGCAATTGCCCCCTAAAAATTTGCTTTTGTTTTAAAAACCTGTTATTCCATACTAACTGTCAAAAAATCCCTGACAGCATAACGACGATATTCTGGATGACCTGAAACGGCATAGGTCAAATGACCATCCGTGATCAATCCGTTCCAGGTAGACGCAATCGTCTTGTTTCGCGATAACCCCTGAAGTAAACACAGAGGGTCATGCTTCAAATTAACGTCAAAGAAAAGTTCTATATTGTCGAACAAGACCAGTTCCCCCTGGGTTTTATCTACTATTTCACTAACAATACGCGGCAACTGCAGGATCCGTTTTCGTTCGGTAAGATCAAGCATTTGGCGGGACAATTCGAGGTTCAGGTTAATGAGTGGCACACTTGCTAATGTGGATACTTCCTTAATTACATTCGTCTTTCCACTTCCCGCTAGGCCCACAATCAAGACTAGGCGGTAATAAGACTTTGAGGCTTCCTTAATCCTTTGAATTACTTGATCTATCAGAGGTCCTGACATCACATGTTTATCTCCATGCCTGTTATATTTTTTAAAAAGTTACATTTTGGCTTACCAAATAAACATTAAATGGTGGCACAAAGCCATTGTCTTTAATCGCCATAAAGTTAACTTTTACCGCATGGATGATTTTGATTATCTTCGTTCTTAAGTAGCCATCTACAATTTACCGGTTGTTTCAGTTGCTGTCAAGCTATCGTAAGAAATTAACGAGAGAGAATAATGACATGATATACGATTAAACTATAGAAATTCATTGTCAATATTTTCTCCCTAATTTTTTTCTTTATATCACACGCATTGATATTATCTGGAAAATTTAAGATGACACCCTTCTGAGGGAAACAAAAAGGCCGTCCGCTCACGTCTCTTTTCTGCCTGTTTATTATCCGAAGCTTCTTCCTGTAACGTACCGGTATTTGAGACACATTTAGTCTCATAGTCCCAACTTTAGTAGTTAGCTGCCATTCCTTGTATCGGTTGCACATACCCTTCCTTTCTTCCGTGCGTTTATAGGCTTCTGAATTGATCTGTTTTAGTTCGCTGTTGTTCCAG
>DGDP01000098.1:9794-10030 GCA_002385485.1 Acetomicrobium sp. UBA3949
TGTTTTAGTTCGCTGTTGTTCCAGCACCTGATTGGCAAGTTGTTATAAAACTTTTTCAAGCTTTCGTCATGCCAGAAAATAGATGACATCAACCCTTTTCGTTCAAGGTAAGTAAGAAAAGGGCATCGTCATCCTGAATTTCTCAGATGATATCATACGTAACTTGCTTAAAAGTATGTTTGAAATATTGAGATAAAACATTTATTATATCTATCGAGTTGTCATGATCCGTGAAC
>DGDP01000052.1:0-617 GCA_002385485.1 Acetomicrobium sp. UBA3949
TAGCTTTTCCGATAAAGATGCGCTAAAGCCGAACTTGGGCTCACCTTCATTTCCGCGAACTACCCAAGCATTTTTCAGCCCCAAATCCCATAAGCCCACGGCAAGGGCCTTAGAAAGAGCTTCTTTGGCGGCGAAACAGCCGGCCAAATGCTGTTCTGGGCGAGCCTTCGAGAGGGCATACTCTATTTCAACGTCGGTAAAAGCCCTTTTTAAAAAATGGCCCGACTTTATGTTTTCCTTTATTCTACCTATATCGCATACATCTACTCCGATACCCTTAATCAAGACAGAACCAAACCTCTTTTCCACCTTTGCCTGTTCGACATATTCGTCATAACTATATTAAGGGCTATAAAAAAAGGAGTCCAGTACCTTGACCAGACTCCTTGCGAAAACCTTTGGTGGGTGGTGCAGGACTCGAACCTGCGACCTCTTCCGCGTCAAGGAAGCGTTCTCCCTCTGAACTAACCACCCAACAAAACCTTCTTGATGTATGTATAACACGCATCGAAAACGGCTAGACACACATCGCATTCCCTTCTCTCGCTGCAGTAAACTTTATCAAACCTAAAGGCTGTTGTCAACAGAAATTGGGCTCTATAATCTTTAGTGTGGAA
>DGDP01000052.1:717-2585 GCA_002385485.1 Acetomicrobium sp. UBA3949
TCTATAATCTTTAGTGTGGAATTTAGCTTTGAAAATTCAATGGTGGTAAGAACCAACCAAACAAATTAAGATAAGGAGGCTCTTACCACCATGGCCAAGGCGAAGATTATTTACTTAACTGAGAAGCCAACCTAAAGACAAACGCCTTAGCGCACCCTCCATAGGATTGCCATTGCTTGGATCCCATTGAGCTACCTTGTAAAATATTTCGAGCGCACTTTTAAATTCCTCCCTGTCTAAATACACTCCATCGCTGGGTCCGCCTGAGAGGGGGATAAAAACCTTTTCAGGCAAAGTGTCGTTATCCTTTGTAAAACCTTCACGAGAATTGAAAAAGCGCATCATATTGACCTGTCGTTCACCGATGAGCATTAGTTCATACACAGAAGTATCCCAACCAATTCCGCTTCGGCAAAGTTCTACGACTTCGCTGGGTCCGATGATTTGCCAGCCAGGCCCAGCAATAAACTGACACAAACATAGAGTGTTCATCAAATAGTAAAAACAATGAGTATTGAAAGCAAATCTTACTTTCTCCTCGTCAAGAGATCTAAATTCTTTAGACCCCTTCCAAAGGCCAATCTTGGCTAATCTATTTCGCTCACTAGATGTGGGATCAGCGGCTAGAATATGATCGTGTTCGCTCGATTGGTGATCTGCGCCATAAGAATTAATCGCGTAAATCAATCCTAGGGCAGCTTTCCATTGAGGCATATGGGCCGGAAATTCCTGTCCCTTCACTGTTACCAAAAGCTTTTCCGATCCTCTGCCTATTACCTTTGCGGCTCTCGCGCTTCCTTCGGCAAGTATGCCGCCAAATCCTTCTTTCTTAGCTATTTTTTCTACCATTTTCACTAGCGCACTGCCATTTCCGAAGTTCAATTCTATGCCATCTGTGTCAACGGTATTTATGATTCCACTTTCAAAGCATTCCATGGCAAAGGCTATTGTTGCGCCACAGCTTATTGTATCCATACCGTACATATTGCATAGCTGGTTAGCGTATGCTACTGCCTCGAGATCAGTAACGCCACAGTACGATCCCAAAGCAGCACATGATTCATACTCGGGGCCTCTGTATATGCTGTCAATCTTGCCCGGGACTTCCACTACTCTTTTACATTTGACCACACATCCAAAGCATGTGTCCTCTCTTTTCAGTATGGTTTTTGTCATAGCCTGCCCTGATATATTGAAACCATCGTGAAGGTATCCACTTGTCCAATTCTTTGATGGAAGGTATCCCGCATTGTTAAAACTAGCAAGTACACCGGCTGTGCCGTATTTATGCAGCGATCGATGAGCTTCGCTGTCTTGCAAGGCATCGGTGACCCTTTTTACCAACGACTTAAAACCATCGCCATCGAAGGCCTTTGAGGAGCCTTGCGCTTAACCACAATGGCTTTTAAATTCTTCGAACCCATTACGGCACCTGTTCCGTTTCTGCCATTAGCCCTATTGGCCATGTTTATAACACAGGCAAACCGCACCTTTTTCTCACCCGCAGGACCAATTTGGGCTATTTCAACGTGATTATCGCGAAGTTCATCTTTGATTGCCCGCTCAACCTCAGCCGTAACCTTCCCCCATAGTGAAGTGGCATCTTTCAGCTCAACGTGATCTCCGTCGATATAAAGATAAACCGGCTTTGGCGAACACCCCTTCACAACTATTGAGTCCCAGCCGTTGCTTTTTAAATGGGCAGCAAAGAAACCACCAGATTGACTATCCGCTATTCCTCCTGTCAAGGGACTTTTGGTGTTAATGGAAAGCCTGTTTGCACCGCTTATCGGCAAACCAACCAGAGGCGACACAGAAAAGGTGATGACATTATCTTCGGATAAGGGATCTACCTTGCTTTTCATTGT
>DGDP01000077.1 GCA_002385485.1 Acetomicrobium sp. UBA3949
AGATGTGTATAAGAGACAGGAGTTCCCGTTAAGGCGATGACCCCTGAAGAGGCGACATTGCAGATGAACTTGCTCGGACACGACTTTTTCGTCTTTAAGAACGCCGATACGGGATTAATCAACGTTGTTTATAAAAGGAAAAACGGAGGCTATGGCTTGATCGAACCCGAAGCTTAAAATGAAGTTGAAACACACCCTTCGAGTTTAGACCAAAAGGGGCGATCAGCCCCTTTAATTTTGGTATAAAATCAGATCTGTAGGTGTTGTCATATGCATGAAATGTCGATTGTAGAGGCATTGATGGAGCAGATAATCGAGATGTCGCAAGATGAGGATTGGGAGGCCGTCACACGAATACGCCTTAAAGTCGGAGCTATGCGCCAGATTGTGCCGGACATACTGAAGTTTTGCTTCGATGTGGCATCAAAGGGCACCATAATGGAAAATGCCCTTTTGGAAATTGATGAAATACCTTTGCTGATCAAATGCGATGAATGCGGTTATCTTTGGAGCGATAGAGAATTTTTGGGCATGTGTCCAAAATGCTCCTCCATAAATGTTAACCTTTTAAACGGAATGGAGCTGGAATTGACGAACCTGGAGGTGGAAATGAAACATGCCAAGACTTGTTAACGTTAAAAAATCCGTCATGGCAGCTGACGAGGAACATGCTTCTTTTATAAGAAGCATGATGAAACAGAAGGGCGTATTAATGATTAATATGATAGGCTCACCCGGGTCGGGCAAGACGACGTTGCTAGAGAAGTTATTGCCCAAACTGAATTTGAGATGCGCAGTTATCGAAGGCGATGTCGCTACTTCCAGGGATGCTGAGCGCATAGCGGTCACCGGAACGCCGGTCGTGCAGATAAACACACAAGGAGGATGTCATCTGGAAGCCAATTTGGTAAGAAAGGCCCTGCGGGATATTCCCATAGATGACATCGACGTACTCTTTGTGGAGAACGTTGGCAATCTGGTTTGTCCTGCGGAGTTCGATCTAGGAGAGACTTTCAAGATGGCCATTTCAAGCGTCCCTGAGGGTGACGATAAACCACTTAAATATCCCTCGCTTTTTCATCAGGCTAGGGCAGTGCTTCTAACAAAGGTGGATGTATTGCCCTACATAAAATTCGACCGGTCTGCCTTTTGGCGGGACGTGCAAAAGTTGAATCCCGGTGCCGATAAATTCGAGCTTGCGGTCATTGAGGGGAAAGGATTGGACGATTTGATCGGAGCTATCGAGGATTGGTTAAAAGATATAAGGGGAAATTAAGTTGCAGACTGAACAACTTCTTTCCCAATTGAACCCAAGACAGAGGGAGGCTGTTTTATATACGAAAGGCCCTCTTTTGGTTTTAGCTGGCGCCGGAAGTGGAAAGACCAGAGTGTTGACCTATAAATTCGCCTATCTGGTCGCCAGCGGCCTGGCTCAACCTTGGCAGATCCTTGCCGTTACCTTTACCAACAAGGCGGCAAGGGAAATGAAAGAAAGGGTATGGGCTCTGTTGGGGTCGGATATTAATAATTTGCACATTTCGACTTTTCATTCCTATGGTGTTGAGTTCCTCTACAGATATACAAAAGAAGTCGGTGAAGCGGGCATAAGGGTTCCCTTTAGCGTATTCGACAGAGGAGACTCGCAAAAGCTCGTGGAAAGGCTGATGAAGGATTTTAACATCGATAAAAAACGCTTTGATGCATCTTTTTTGATGAACATGATCTCCAAAGCGAAGGCAAGCGCCGATCCCAAGACTCTTTTGCCCAATGCTACACTGGAGGCAAGATGGCGTGAATTTTACGATGCCTATAACAAAGAGCTCAAAAGACAGGGAGCGCTCGATTTCGATGACTTGCTTCTTCTTCCTCTTCACTTGCTTACCACTAACAAAAACGTTCTACTAAAAGAACGAGCTAGATTTAAATGGGTGCTGGTCGATGAATATCAAGACGTAAATACGCCGCAGTATAAACTTATCGAACTACTGGCCAAATCGGGCAACATCATGGTCGTAGGGGATCCGGACCAGTCCATTTACGGATGGCGAGGAGCCGATATGTCCATAATAATGAATTTTGAACGTGATTTCCCGGGAGCCAAAGTCATCACCCTCGATCAGAACTACCGCTCGACGGGCATGATTTTGGACGCCGCAAACGCCGTAATAAAAAACAATATCGAAAGAAGGCCGAAGGACCTTTGGACGGCCAATCAACAGGGAACACCCGTAACAGTATACCTGGCAAATACCGATCGCATGGAGGCTCAATTCATTGCCGACGAAATAAGAAAGCTATGCCTTTCCGGCTATTCTTTTGACGACATCGCCGTTCTTTATAGAATCAATGCAATGAGCAGAAGCTACGAGCAGGATCTTATGAATAGAGGGATTCCCTATAAAATAGTTAAGGGAGTATCTTTCTATGAAAGAAAAGAAGTAAAGGATGTATTGTCCTTCATGAGACTTGCGGTTAATCCCTGGGACGCGGCAGCGTTGCACAGGATCGGAAACGTCCCCTCCAGAGGGCTTGGAGCAAAGAGTTTAGAGGCTTTCGAGAGATCGATAGCAAGCATCTCTTCAGGCCATGAGGATCCCCTCCCTTTGTGGGAGGAAGTTCACAGTTCCGATGCTTTGCCCCTAAAGGGCAAGGCAAAAGCCGGCGCCAGAGAGCTGGCCGGACACATGATCCAAATTTTGTCTCGTTCGGGTGACGTAGCAGACGTTATCAGCTATATCATGGACGAAATGGGGTACGGGCTCTTTTTGAGAGAGCAATATCCTGAAGATTGGGAGTCCAGGTCAGAAAATATTTATGAGTTGCTCTCGGTAAACGTCGAAGGAGGCGATCTGGCCAAATTTCTTTCAGTTATCGCCCTTTATTCCGATGCAGACGTCGACGAGACTTCCGGAAGCAGGGTCAATCTCCTCACTCTACATGCTGCAAAGGGCTTGGAGTTTCCCGTCGTCTTTCTTGTCGGAATGGAAGAAAATATTTTCCCCCACTCCAGGGCGAAGATGAGCGATTCTGAGCTCGAAGAGGAGAGGAGATTGTGTTACGTGGGAATGACTCGCGCCATGGAAAAACTTTATCTGACTGGTGCGCAAAGGAGGATGTTGTTCGGAAACTTGCAGTACAATGCCTTCTCGAGGTTCTTGGAGGAAATACCGGATAGAAACAAGGTGGTTTACGATTTGACTTTAGAGGAAGAAGAGGTGCCGATCAATGTTGGTCGTAGGTCTAACAGGAGACATTGGAGCTGGTAAAAGCACAGTTTGCAGCCTCCTTCAGAGAATGGGAGCAGAGATAGTGGAGGCTGATCGGATTGTAAGACAGATATGGACAAAGCCAGAAATTATAGAGCAAGCATGCAATCGCTGGGGGAAGGAAATATTGGATGAGGAGGGTCGCGTTTTACCCAATGTCATTGCATCCAAGGCCTTCTTGAACGACAGAGAGTACAAGTGGCTTTGCGACCTCATTCATCCTCTGGTCATGGCTGAAATGGAAAGGGAGCTCGTAGGTGGCGAGGGACTCAAGGTTTTTGAGATACCTCTGTTATTTGAAGTAGGTAGGCCCGACTGGATCGATTTCGTCATATACGTTACGGCGCCCAAGGAGTTGCGCGCTAGAAGAAACGCCGCGAGAGGTTTGGACGAAGAGGCCCTAGCCCTGAGGGAGAGGTGGCTTTTGCCCGCCGATGAAAAGAAGAAGAGATCCGATTGGGTAATAGAAAACGAAGGAGATCTCAAAACATTGAGGGC
Source organism: Acetomicrobium sp. UBA3949 (assembly GCA_002385485.1). GTDB lineage: Bacteria > Synergistota > Synergistia > Synergistales > Acetomicrobiaceae > Acetomicrobium. The sequence goes on from DGDP01000077.1 coordinate 3,765, forward strand.
AAAGGTCGAAGACTTGGGGGAGCTGCTTTTGAACCTCGCTTATCCCATTCTGGTTTCCCTCACGTGCGGAAGCGAAAGCGAGGCCGAAGAGATAGCAAGGGCGTGTATCGACAGGAAGCTTGCTGCTTGCGTCAACATCTGCCCCGTAAAGAGCATCTATGTGTGGCAGGGAAAGTTGGAGCAGGAGGGCGAATGGGAGTTGAAGTTTAAATCCCTACAATGCAAATTACATGCCCTGAAAAATACTATCCTCGAAAAACATAGCTACGAGACTCCCGTAATATTAGTTCATCCTTTGAAGTGGATGAACGGCACGGCTTTATTATGGCTTAGGGAGGTTTTGGATATTTGAAGGTAATCACCACTCACATCGGAGCGGACTTCGATTCTCTAGCCAGCATGATAGCTGCTACGAAGCTGTATCCCGGTGCGGTTCCCTGTTTTTCAGGTTCTGCATCGAGGAACGTAAGAGATTTTTTGAAACGCTATCAAAGCAGATACAAAGTCTTAACACCCAGAAAGGTCAATATGGACGAAGTAACGACGTTGATCGTAGTAGACACACGCTCGGTGTCCCGCATAGGACCCTTTGCCTCTCTCGTAGGAAAAAAGGACGTTATCATTCACGTCTACGATCATCACCCTGGTGATGTGTTGGATGAGCTTCCAGCTTCCTTTGCCAGGACGGAAACTCTTGGCGCCTGTACAACTTTGCTCGTGGAAATCCTTTTAGAGCGCGGCATTACCATACTTCCCCAAGAGGCTACACTTTATGCAATGGGGATATATGAAGATTCAGGGGCGCTTACCTTCGGAGGTACATGCAGAAAGGATTACGAGATCATCGCCACCCTTCGCGAACTGGGAGCCGACATGACGCAAATTCCCATATTCGTGGAGCAGTCCTTAAACTTTGCAGAAAAACATTTATTGAACGAACTCATAGACAATTCTTGGGAAAGATATATAAACGGGGCAAAAGTGGTCTTATCTGCTTTAAATTCATCTCAATATGTTGAAGGGCTTTCTTTGTTCGTTCATCGACTGCGCGACTATTTCGATGCCGATGTGGCGATAGCTGTAGTTTCAATGGGTCAAAGAACATACATAGTAGCACGAAGTAGAGAAGAAGTATTAAACGTGGCCGACTTTTTGGTGAGATGGGGAGGAGGAGGACATCCTCAAGCTGCGTCGGTGACGCTCACGCGCAGAGATCCCTTTGTCCTCGTCGAGGAAATCGAAAGGCGGTTGGCCGACGAGATAAGGCCCCTGTTAACTGTGGCCAAGGTGATGACCAGCCCGGTAATGGCTATCAACCCAGACCTTCAAGTTGACGAAGCCTATAAGCTCATGATTCGTTATGGCCATTCGGGAATGCCCATCGTTCGAGATGGAAATCTAATTGGAATAATAACGCGAAAAGACCTGGACAAAGCTCACCTTCACGGATTTGGGACCATCGAAGTAAGAGAATTCATGACCGAAGGTGTCATTACCGTTCATCCGGGAGCATCAATTTCTGAAGCCCACAGATTAATGGTCTTTCATAATATAGGACGTTTGCCCGTAAAAGAAAAGGGATCGCTCGTTGGTATCGTAACGAGGACGGATATGCTCCGAGCTCTTTACCCCGTTTCCGTTCCCGCCGAAGAAAAGTCTTTAGGGTCGGCATTGCCCTGGACAGAGGACGTTTCGGAGTTGATGGCTCAGAGGCTTTCGCCATGGATCACTCAGACTCTGCGAAGGTTGGGTCAGCGAGCCGAGGAAATGTCGCTCAAAGCATATGTCGTAGGCGGCTTCGCGAGGGATTTGCTGCTTGGCAAGGAAAACCAAGATTTGGACATAGTTATAGAAGGGGACGCCCTTTCTTTTATCAAGTCATGGGAAGCAGACGGATGCAGAGTGGCGGTGCATGAGCGATACAGAACAGGCACAATAGTGTTTCCCGGAGGCAGAAAGATAGATGTAGCCACTGCTCGCAGGGAGTTTTACGAATATCCCGTTGCTTTGCCAAAGGTCGTCGGCGATAGCTTGAAACACGACCTGTACAGGAGGGATTTTACTGTCAATTCAATGGCAATATCCATCAACGGAACATCATGGGGGACTCTTATAGACTATTTCGGAGGAAGACGCGATCTTCAAAAAAGACAGTTGCGCGTATTGCATAATTTAAGTTTTGTAGAAGACCCAACGCGTGTTTTAAGGGGTCTGAGATTGAAGCACAGGCTGGGTTTCGAATTTGAAGACAACACCGTCAGGCTGATCAGAAGCGCCATTAAAGGAGGTTTATTGGCTCTCCTTTCCGGAACAAGGGTTAAAAACGAGCTAAAGTTGATTTTTCTGGAAGAAAGAGCGTATCCCATCGTCCTTGAGATGGTCCATCTTGGGATCTTTGAAGCATTATTTCCTGGAATTAAGATCGATCGCAATTGTTTGCGGGTTATTCGAAGGTTGTCCTTCTTTTTGAGACGAATCCACTACGATTTGCCCGACATGGGCGATAAGGTGTGGTTGGCATTTTTGGCGGCGGTGCTTTTTTCCTCTGCGGAATGGGTACAGGAAGCTACGCTCGATAAACTGCATCTGTCCAAACCCGACAGAGAGGCCGTCGAAAGGGCTTTAAACGATCTCGGAACTGCCGAAAATGCCGTTGGAGGGCGGGGAATAAGAAGCCATGAGGAAATTTACTTTTTCCTGGAGGACGTTCCATACGTTACGGCGTTGTTTTGGGCTGCCGCGACGGAGCAGTGGCGAGTCAGGAGGAGGATATTGCTCTTTTTGACTAGACTTCATCGGATACACCCTATACTTATGGGAAGAGATTTGATAGAGTTAGGTTACCCGAAAGGGGCCTTAATTGGAAAGATTTTAGACGAACTTTTAAGGGCCCGTCTTCGTGGCGAGGTGGAAACCAGAGAAGATGAAATAAGATGGATTAAAAAGCATTACCCTTTGTACGTTTTAAAGAAAGGATAGGGATGTGATGGGTTTTCCGAGTTGGATAGATCTTATTTTGAGTTTGCCTGCAGTTTTGTGGGCTATTACTTTTCATGAATATTGTCATGGTTATGTGGCCTATAGATTGGGGGATGACACCGCCTTACGATCGGGGCGTCTTACGTTAAACCCCTTGGCGCATCTGGACCCCATAGGGGCTTTGATGCTGCTCATATTTCGTTTCGGATGGGCGAAGCCTGTGCCTATAAGCACGAGAAACTTCAGTAATCCCAGGAGGGATTTGGTTCTAGTATCGCTTGCGGGTGCTGTCGGCAATTTGATCACAGCTGTGGTTTGTGCTCTTCTGGTCAGGATATTTCCCGCTATATTTTTATCAAATATCGCCCTTTCAAGGTTCATACTGCTTATGATTATGATAAATGTGGGATTGGCGGTGTTTAATTTGCTTCCAATTCCCCCTCTCGATGGCTCGAGGATACTTTATGTCCTTTTGCCTCCAAAGGCTATGAACGTATATTTCTACCTTGAGCGATACGGTATTTTTTTGATTCTGATTCTTGTGATGCTTGGAGTTGTCCAGGCAGTAATGGCGCCTGTGACCATGGCGATATTTAGAATAATGCTGTGATGAAGGCAAAAAATAATCTACAGAGGGGTCAAATATGAGAATATTAGTCACAAACGATGACGGAGTTCTGTCGCCCGGGATAATTGCCCTGGCAACACATTTAAAAGGTGCGGGTCATGAAGTCATCGTGGTCGCCCCTGAAAGACAACACAGCAGTGTAGGTCACGCTATAACTTTGCATCGTCCTTTAAGGCTATGGCAGATAGGCAACGGCCCCTATCCAGAGGGGGTCGCGGTTTACGCCTGCAATGGGACTCCGTCGGACAGCGTAGTATTGGGGCTTGAAGAGCTCGACCCTTCGGTTGAGATTGTGTGTTCAGGGATAAATATTGGCCCCAACCTCGGTGATGACCTCACCTATTCCGGAACAGTATCGGCTGCAATGGAGGGTGTTGTGCTGGGGCGTCCTTCGGTCGCTTTTTCGCTGGATTGCGATGATGAAGCGGGTGCCCATTTCAATACGGCGGGCATCATCGCGGCTAAGATAGTGGGATGGCTTAAGAATCATCCCCTTGATAAAGGGTTGCTTTTAAACGTAAACATACCGGACAAGGAAATAAATCATATCTCCGGCATAAAAGTCACAAAAAAAGGTTTGAGGATATACGAAGGAAAGGTAAGTAAACTGCGAGATCCCCACGGTAGGGTATACTATTGGATAGCGGGCAAACCAACGGATCAGCTGATAGAAGGAACCGACGTTTGGGCCGTAGCCAACGGCTGCGTCTCCGTAACGCCCGTTCATTTGGATATGACGCACTATCCTTCCCTCATGAAATTGAAAAGCGACGGACTCGAGGAGGTATCATTATAAAGTGCCTTGGGTGGAGCTGCCTCATACGGCAGACGCCGGTCTGGAAATAACCGCCTCTTCTGTTGAAGACCTGGTCACAGAAGCGGCACGGGGGTTTTATGCATTCATGTTTGGCGAGGTTTCTTTAGTGAGGTCTGCTGAAGAACACACCGTTGAATTGGAATGTATGGATTTGCTGGAGCTTTTCGTTTCCTGGTTAAACGAGCTTTTGTATATTTACGATACAAGGGAGAAGGTGTTTTTTCCCGAAACAATCGAAGTTGACCCAAAAAGAGCCCGCCTGCTCGCAAAGGGTAACCTGCATATTGCGCCAAGCCTCGCAAGAGCTGTCAAGGCTGTGACTTACGGCGGTGCGGAAGTTTCGGAAGGCCCGCCGTGGAGGTTAAGGGTATATCTTGACCTGTAAAGGAGGTGAATTCCCGTGGCGTTAAAGCAAATAGATCCTGTCAGGTGGGTGCTGGAAAGGGACTTCAAGATCGGAATGAAGGTAACTGGTTTGATATATGGAGATTCCTACATAATTCAAAACCTGGAAAAGGAGGGCGCTCTGACTCAAATAGCCAATGTCGCATGTCTGCCCGGCATTTTAAAACACAGCTTCGCTATGCCCGACGTTCACTGGGGATATGGCTTTCCCATCGGTGGAGTTGCTGCCTTTTCATTGAATGAAGGAATCATATCTCCGGGGGGAGTTGGCTACGACATATCCTGCGGCGTGAGGGTTATGTTGACATTTATCGAGGAGAAAGAAGTGGCATCCTGCATAGATGAGTTAACGGCTGCACTGTTTTCCAGGGTACCCTGCGGAGTGGGATCAAAAGGGGCTTTGAAGATCAGCGAAACAGAGCTTCTTTCGGTGCTTGCCAAAGGCGCACTTTGGGCAGTTAAGAAGGGCTACGGAAGGAGCGAAGACCTCGAATGCATTGAAGAAAGAGGCACCTTGCCCCATGCAAACCCCGATGCAGTCTCCAAAAAGGCCATTGAAAGGGGCAAGCCTCAGCTCGGCACTTTGGGAAGCGGGAACCACTTTCTGGAAATACAGGTTATAGATGAAATTTACGATGAAAACGTAGCCAGGCAATTCGGCTTAAACCCGGGACAAGTAACCGTGATGATCCATTGCGGAAGCCGCGGGTTGGGGCACCAGGTTTGCGATGACTACATAAAAGTGATGCATAGAGCCATGAATAAATACGGCATAAGCGTTCCAGACAGACAGCTGTGTTGTGCCCCCTTGAAATCGGAGGAAGCAAAACAATACCTGGGAGCGATGCAGGCTGCCGCAAACTACGCTTTGGCCAACAGGGAGATAATAGGGCATCTGGTAAGGGAAGTATTTGGGGACTTTTTCCCCAAGTCCGATTTGAAACTTCTCTACGACGTAAGTCATAACATGGCCCATATCGAAAAACACGATGTGGAGGGAAAACAGGCCGATGTGTGTGTCCACAGGAAGGGAGCGACAAGGGCGTTTCCTCCCGGTCATCCTTCATTGCCCGAAAAATATAGACAGGTCGGTCAGCCAGTGATAATTCCCGGCAGTATGGGCACGGAAAGCTACATCCTTGTCGGGACCAAACGGGGGATGGAAGAGTGTTTTGCCTCGACGTGCCATGGCGCCGGAAGGGTTTTAAGCAGAAAGGCTGCTATGAAGTCCGAGAAGGCGGACACTATTTTGAAACGGTTGGAAGACAGAGGCATAAAAGTCATGGCCGAGACGATAGGAACTGTAAGGGAAGAAATCCCCGAAGCCTACAAGGACGTTTCTCGCGTAGTCGATGTCGTAGAGAAAGCAGGAATTAGCAGAAAAGTTGCGCGACTGCGCCCGTTGGCCGTCATCAAGGGGTAAGTAGAGTTGCAAGGCCAAAAGCAATTGCTTTTGGCCTTGCAACTTATTTGATGTTTTACCGAGGGCCGGGATTTTGCTTTCCGGTAATGCTCTCTACTTTGATTTTCCATACTAACACACGGTCTAACATGGACTTTGGGAGCTCGAAGGCCCCGTGGGCGAAGTGTTCAATGAAGATAGTCAGCGCCTTTCTTTTTTCGGTTTCGTCTTCGATGAATGAAACGATCCCTGAACCTGTTACGCTGCGATAATGTGTTGTCCAATCACATGGCCTTGATCCCTCGATAATCTTCCATTCGGGAACTACGCAAAATGAAACTCTAGGGTTTTCTCTGGCAATATCTACCTTTTTGCCTTCTAAGGCTGAGTGAAGGTAAAGAAAGCTGTCTTTCCATGCATAATGCATCGGCACGATGTACGGTTCATTATTCCTACAAAGCGACAAAAAACAAACTTTCCCTTCCTCTAAAACTTCCTCTATCCATTTTTGGTCCGTTATTTCGCGGTCCTTTCTCCTCATGGTGGTTCGCCTTTTACCAGACAGCAATATGTCCGTCAGTTCGAGGTTCTGTGGCACAACAGTAGGTGCCATGTTCCGTCTTCCAAATGATTTGCCCTCTTCCGAAGGGGTGATGTTCCAGCTCTATTTTCACGTTGTGTCCCATTCGGGATAAGGCTGCTGCGACGTTTTCCGGCATCCCGTATTCTATAGATACCATGTTATCCTTGATCCACTGCCAGCGCGGCGCGTCCAGCGCCTCCTGGGGATTCAAATGAAAGTCAAGTAAGTTTGCTAATACTTGTACGTGAGCCTGGGGTTGCATGTAGCCTCCCATAATTCCGAAAGGCCCTACTGGTGAACCTTCTTTTGTCAAAAATCCGGGAATTATCGTGTGATAGGGGCGTTTCCCCGGGGCTATGCAATTGGGGTGTTTTGTATCGAGCACGAAGCAATGGCCCCTGTTATGCAGTGCGATTCCCGTTCCCGGTACCACCAGCCCCGATCCGAAGCCCATGTAGTTGCTCTGGATGTAGGATACCATGTTGCCCTCTTCATCTGCCGTAGCCAGGTAAACCGTGTTGCTGTGAGGGGCGATACCTGATGCGTAGATCTTTGCGGTCTCTCCTATTTCGCTTCTTCTCTGACGGGCATAGTCTTCGGAAAGTAGCTTTAATAGGGGAATTTCGATGTGCCTTGGATCTCCAAGCAGGGACAGACCATCGGCGAAAGCCTGTTTCGTGGCCTCAATCTGAAGGTGATATGACCTCGGGTCCTCTTTATCTGTTAGATCGAAGCCTTTGAGGATGTTAAGCGCCACTAGTGCGACCAGTCCCTGTCCGTTAGGAGGCAGTTCCCAGACGTCGAAACCTTTGTAATTGATGTTCAGCGGATCTACCCATTCCGGTTCGAAGGACTCGAAGTCTTCCGCTTCGAAATATCCGCCTGTAGATTTCGAAAATTCCAGAATTTTTTCAGCAAGTCGTCCTTTGTAAAAGGACGCAGCTTCCGTATCTGCAATTTCACTCAAGGTGTTCGCCATCTCCTCGCAACCCCACACTTCGCCCGGCAGAGGAGCCCGTCCTTTGGGAGCAAAGACATCGAACCAGTGTTTAAATATCTTTTCTTCCTTGGCTGCCATAAGATACTTATTGAGTTGTCTTGCCCAATTATCCGATAGTTCTGGGGATATGGGATAACCCTCCTTGGCATATCTAATGGCGGGTGCTAAAACATCGGGGAGGGGAAGTTTTCCAAACCTCTTAACCAACTTTGCCCATGCTGCAGGGGCTCCCGGTATGGTTATGGGTATCCAACCTAGGGAAGGAATGTCTTTGTACCCTTCATTCGTCAGTTTTTCGGAGGATATATTTTTTGGCGCCGGGCCGCTGGAATTTAGGCCGTATAATTTTCCCTTAACGTAAGCGATGCAGAAAGCATCTCCTCCTATGCCATTTGAAGTTGGCTCAACAACTGTTAAACATGCTGCAGCAGCAACTGCAGCATCTATTGCATTACCGCCCTTTTTTATAATCTCCAAACCAGCCTCGGCTGCCAATGGTTGTCCTGTTGCAACTACACCCTTTTTGGCGAAAACCAGATTTCGCCTTGAAGGATAACGATGAGAATAGGGGTTAAACAACATATGATATTCACCTCTTTATTATTGGTCCATTTATTTTGTAACTGTTATATGTTCCTTTTGTGTTACTATAAAATAATACTACTCTTTGGCTTACTTGCCTTCTGCGTTGCACAAATTCAGAAAGGAGTGAGAAGGTTTTGGCGGAGATTTTTGACGACAAAATGGCAGATACCTACGATGACTGGTACAAGACTCCTAAAGGCATGCTGGTGGATAAAATTGAAAAGGCAGTAATATACGAATTTTTAAAACCCGAATCAGGCATGGAAATTTTGGACATAGGTTGCGGTACCGGGAATCTGTCTTTGGAACTGGCCAAATTGGGGGCAAGGGTCACCGGGATAGATATCTCTGAGGCGATGCTTGTTAAGGCGCGAGAGAAGGCAGCGAGGGAAAATCTCTGCATAAAATTTTGCTGTGCCGACGCAAACGAGCTGCCTTTCGAGGGTGAAACTTTCGATGCAGCTGTTTCTCTTTCGGCTTTGGAATTCTCCTCTGATTTAAAGAAAACCTTATTAGAAGCTTATCGCGTACTGAAACCGGGCGGCCGCATGGTAATCGGCCTCATTGGAGGAGGAAGCGCCTGGAGCAGGTATTACGAGAAAAAGGCCAAGAAAGATCCTGAAAGCGTCTTTAGACATGCCCACTTTCGAACACTTGATGAGCTTATAGCTGCCATGCCTGGGGAAAACGTTCAGGGCAAGGCGGTTTTGTTCGTTCCGCCTGATTTTAATTTTGAGGATAGGGAAAAAGCATTGGAGCTCGAAAGGGAAGCGCAAAAACAGGGAAGGAAGGACGGCGGATTTATATGTGCCCTTTCCTACAAACACTTAAAGTAAATATAAATTTATAGGCTGGCTTGAATGTCGATATGATTTTAGACCTTCAAGGGAAAATAAAAAAAACAAACAGCAGGCCTCACTCTAGGCCTGCTATTTGTTTTATAACGCTATTTCTAAAGTTATTTCTTGACCTTTTTTACGACATCGCCTTTCTTGACACGGCCGCCCTTAATGACGGCACAGAAGATTCCCTTTTTGGGCATTATGCAGTCTCCGGTTATTTTGAAAATTTCGCATTTGCTATGGCATTCCTTTCCTATCTGCGTGACCTCGAGCAGAGTATCGCCGACGCTTATCCTGTCTCCGATTGACAGGCTGTCCATATCGAGGCCTTTCACCGTTATGTTTTCCGCAAAACTGCCCGGACCCAAATTTGGCATCTTTTCCCGCATCTTCTCTATATCTTCAAGGGCAAGTAAGCTCACCTGTCTGTGCATGAAACCGGCATGAGCATCGCCTTCAAGGCCCATTCCTTCGATAAGAGTGGCTTCGCCTACATCTTCCTTGACGGTGCCCTTTTTCTTTGAAAGGCAGACCGCCCACACTATGCCTTCGCACATTGCCTTGTTTCGCTCGCTTCCCTTTTAGTTTTGTCCTTTTTCGCCAGATAGTCGTCTACAGCTGCTTTAATGCCTTCTTCGGCAAGCAATGAACAGTGGACTTTTTGCGGCGGAAGTCCGCCAAGCGCTTCGGCAACGTCTTTGTTAGATACCTTCAAAGCTTCCTCTATCGTTTTGCCCTTAACAAGCTCAGTAACCATGGAGCTCGTTGCAATGGCCGCCGCGCATCCGAAGGTCTCAAATTTCACGTCTACTATGCGGTCGTCTTCTATCTTCAGGTAGATCTTCATAACGTCTCCGCAGACGGGATTTCCCACCTCTCCTATGCCGTCGGCGTCTTCAATTCTTCCGACGTTTTTAGGATTCATGAAAAGTTGCATTAACTTTTCCGTATACATTACATATTACCCCCTTTTGCCGTAAGGAGACATGGCCCTTAACGACTCTACCACTTTGGGTAGATTTTCCAATACGTAATCTATGTCTTCCTCGCTTGTGTCCTTCCCAAGGGTAAGCCTCAAAGAACCGTGGGCTATCTCGTGAGGCAACCCTATGGCTAGCAAGACATGGCTTGGCTCAAGGCTACCCGATGTGCAAGCCGAACCGCTGCTTGCCCCGATCCCTAGGGCATCCAGACGCAAAAGCAAGGATTCTCCCTCAATGTAACGGAAACAGAAGCTCGCGTGGAAGGGCAGGCGCTCCGTTCTGTGGCCTGTGAGCATCGCATCTTCAATTTTCTCCAAGATTCCGTCTATCAGGCGATCGCGCAAATTTCTTTCCTTTTCCGTCTCGTCCTTGGCAAGCCTGTCTGAGGCTAAAGCAGCAGCCTTGCCGAACCCGACTATTCCGGCCGTATTTTCAGTGCCCGAGCGCAATCCCCTCTCTTGGCCTCCTCCGTGAATCAGAGGAACGATTTTAACTCCCTTTTTGATATATAAGGCCCCGACTCCTTTCGGACCGTACATCTTATGTGCAGCCATGGTCATCAAATCTATTGGAAGTTTTTTGACGTCTATGGAGATGTGTCCCGCTGCTTGAACTGCGTCTGTATGAAACAGCACGCCCTGCTCGCGGCATATGTTCCCCAACTGTTCGATTGGTTGGACCGTTCCTATCTCATTGTTTGCAAAGTGAATAGTAACCAGTATAGTGTCGGGCCGAATAGCTTTTCTTAATTCCTCGGGCCTTATTGTGCCGTATTCGTCTACGGGAAGGATGGTGATGTCAAAGCCCTCTTTTTCGAGCCATTTGCATGTGTCTAAGACGGCGTGATGTTCTATCGCCGAGGTTATTATGTGGCGCCCCTTGTCCTTTTTCGCGAAGGCAACGCCCTTTATGGCTATATTATCGGCTTCGCTGCCTCCACCAGTAAATATGATCTCGGAGGGTTCGGCATTGATCAGCCGGGAAACTTCGTCTCTTGCTTGGTCGACCGCCTGCCTTGCCTTTCTTCCCCAGGTATGAAGGCTGTTTGGATTTCCGAAGTCCATGGAGAAGAAGGGCAGCATCGCCTCCAGGACTTTTTGGTCCACGGGCGTCGTTGCTGAGTGATCTAGATATACAAAACGATTCATAGTTTGCATCGCCTCTCTTTATTAGATAAGCCTAACTTCATTAAAAATTTACTCTCTATTAGGGGCATTGTCAAGCAGTTTTCGTGTTTACTTTCAAGATTACTTTTATTTGGGAGAAAATATGAAGATGTTAGCAATTCCTGAAAAGAGAGTGGTGTAATATTTTCCAATTACTTGACTGATCAAAAAATACGTGGCAAAATAGAAAAAACCAGTTGGACTACCTTGGAATACCAGATTTTGAGGTGTGAAAATGACGAGGAAAGAATTGGCAATTAGTATTTACGATCAGATAAAAGAAAACAAGCTGGGCAGGGACAATAAACTGCCGAGCGAGCGCGAGCTGGCAAATATGTTTCAGGTCACACGCCCTTTGATAAGAGAAGCCCTGGCGATGCTCGAGGCCTTCGGCATAATTGAGGTTCGGGATCGGCAGGGTATATTTATAAAAGAAAAGGCGTGGAGCGACATTTCGCTGCCGCTGTCCTTTTTGGTGGATTGGCCTCTCGATATCCTGCCCCAAGTGTTTGAAGCCAGATTGATAATTGAGCCCAAGGCAGCGGCAATTGCTGCGAAAAGAAGAACACAATCGGATTTAGAAAAGCTTAAAGAAACCATTTTTAAAATTGAAGAGCTTTTTAAAGAAGACAGGTCTGACAAGGCGTTATTGGGCGAAAAGTGGAATTCTATCTTTCATGCCATCGTTGTAGCAACCTCGCACAATGATGTCTTATGTAGGATACATGAAGGGATCATTAGATTATATGAACGCAATGTTTCTTCCTTTCCAAGAGAAAAGGCACCCATGCCCTTTGAGAAATGGCCCAAGGAAATCTGGATGGAACATGCAGGGATCGTCGATGCTATAGAAGAGGGAAATGCAGCTGAAGCCGAAAGAAGAGCCCATGAACACGTTCTTATATCACAGGAGCGTATTTATCGGTTTACCCAATCACTTGGGCTGCAATTTTTTGTTCCATTAAACGGTCATGCGAAGGAGGATGAGCTACATGCACGCGCTTGAAAAGCTGTTATTAGCCAAGGCGTCCGGTAAAAGTAGCGTCAAGACGGGCGAGATTGTCGAGGCCGAAGTAGATTTAGCGGAAGTTAACGACCTTTATCTTCAAGTAATAAAGTCCTTTTACGAAATGGGAGGAAAGAAAGTTGCACATCCTGAAAGGGTGGCTTTTGTCTTCGATCACTACTCCCCGCCCCCTACCATAAAGGCAGCAGATAATCAGAAGCAGATGAGAGAATTTTGCGAAAAAATGGGAATAAACATGCTTTACGACATAGGCGAAGGTGTTTGTCATCAACTCTTGGCCGAAAGCGGCTTGGTGGGTCCCGGGAAAGTGGTCATAGAGACGGATTCCCATACCACGACGCTTGGAGCTCTCGGTTCCTTTGCGACCGGTGTTGGAGCCACGGATTTGGCCATTATCCTCTTGACGGGCAGACTCTGGTTTAAAGTGCCTTCAATTGTCAATATTAATCTCGATGGAAAACCACCTTTTCCCGTCATGGCAAAGGACGTAATACTTCATGTTTTAGGGAAGTTAAAACAGGATGCTGCCATTTATCAAGCCATAGAGTTCACAGGTTCAACTTTATCCTCCATGGAGATGGACGAGCGGTTTGTGCTCTGCAACATGTCTGTGGAGATGGGCGCTAAGACAGCTTATATACAGCCCGATGAGATAACGTTCGGATTTTTGGAAGCAATGGGCGCAAAAAGAGAAGATTTCGACGTGTTGACCACTGATGAAGACTTTGCTTATTCGATAGTACACAATATAGACGTAGGCGACCTAAAACCCCAGATAGCCTTACCGGGAAGTGTCGATAACGTAACAAATGTCGAGGAAGTGGAGGGGACACCCGTAACTCAAGTGTTCATAGGAACCTGTACGGGCGGCAGGTTGAACGACATCAAGGTGGCGTCGGAAATTTTGAAGGGCAAAAGTGTAGCTAAAAACGTTCGCTGTATAGTTATTCCCGCATCCAAGAAGGTGTTTAAAGATGCCCTGAAGCTGGGTTACGTCCAAACCCTTATTGATGCTGGAGCTGTTTTTGTTACCCCCGGATGCGGTCCCTGTCTTGGTGCGCACGAAGGCGTCCTTGCCCCCGGAGACGTCTGCGTATCTACCTCGAGCAGAAACTTTCCCGGTCGCATGGGAAGCACGCAGGCTTCTATTTACATTGCCTCTCCTGCTACGGCAGCGGCTTCTGCGATCATCGGCAGGATTACCGATCCTCGCAAAATTCTTTAGGGAGGAATGGCCATGGACGCTATAAAAGGAGTTGTGCATATCTTCGGAGACAACATCGATACGGATCAGATCTATCCCGGCAGGTATTTGGAGCTTACGGAACCTCAGGATATAGCAAAACACGCAATGGAAGGGGCAGACGAAGCCTTTCCCTCGAAGGTCACGCCGGGAGACATCATTGTGGCCGGGAAAAATTTCGGTTGTGGCTCTAGCCGCGAACATGCAGTTATTACCCTGCTTGCTGCAGGCGTTAAAGCAGTCATTGCAAAGTCTTTTGCCAGGATTTTTTATAGAAATGCCATCAATCGTGGGCTTTGTGTTGTAGAGATACCCGATCTTGACCTTTCGAAAATACAAGACGGACTTAGTGTGAGCGTAGATGTTAGAGAAGGTAGGGCAGCATTTTCGAACAGTTATGAAGCCAGATTTGTACCTTTTTCTGAACATATTTTGGAAATTTTTGAAGCGGGAGGCGTCATACCGCTTTATAAGTCGAAGACAGAGGAGAGGTGATGGGTCCGGTCGTATTTGTATAAGCTATATCATTGCATCAAATAAAAAGGAGGAGGATAAGAAATGAAGCGTTTCATGACAGGTCTTGCGATTGTTTTGCTTTTCGTAGCGGTATTTGGCGTTTTTGGAATGATGGCGGAAGCAGCGTACCCGGAAAGGCCGATTACTTATGTAATAGCCTTTAATCCAGGAGGGGAGTCGGATATCACCGCTAGAGCACAGCAGCCCTATTTGGAGAAAGTTCTCGGAACGCAGATCATAATCACCTACAAGATCGGAGGAGGTGGAGCTGTTGCGTGGTCTGAAGTGCCGCGAATGAGACCAGACGGTTACACGATTGTCGGTCATAATATACCTCATATAATCCTTCAGCCGCTTCAACGCAAGGACACTGGTTATAAGACCACCGATTTAAAGACGGTTTGTTGGTTCCAAGCAACGCCCAATATACTCGTCGTTCCAGTGGACAGCCAATTTAAAACATTAGAGGACTTTGTAAAATACGCCAAAGAGCACCCCGGACAAATAACCTTGGGAGGAAGCGGAAGCTATAGCGCAAACCACCTTGGGACAGTTGAATTCAACGAGGCTGCTGGAATAGAGACGACGTATATACCATTTACTGGATCGGGAGACGCAGTTCCTGCTTTTTTGGGAGGCCATGTCACCGGACTGATGACCTATACTACGATGGTTGCAAATTACAGAGAGCAGATGCGCCCCTTGGCTGTAGCAACGGAAGAAAGGGTTTCAATATTCCCCGATGTTCCTACATTTAAAGAGCTTGGATATGACTATGTCGAAGGTGCTTACAGAGGAATTTGTGTGTCACCAAAGACGCCCGACGAAATAGTTAACAAATTGGCCGATGCTTTCAAGCAAGTAAACGAAACGCCAGAATTCAAAGAGATGATGGAAGCCATGGGATTTCAGATGGTATTTTATGGGCCTGAGGAATCGGAGAAATTTGTGGAAGATCGTGTGGAGTATTACAAAAGCATATTGGATAAATTAGAGATGAAATAATATTTCTTCGATGGTGGCTTGTAGATCTGGGAGGGGTGAAATGTACCATGGATATATTTTTAGAAGCTTTCCTTAATGTCCTTTCTATTAAGAACATCATTGCTATGACGCTGCTCATACCGCTGGGCATGATGGCCGGAGCCCTGCCCGGGTTTACGGCCACCATGGCTGTGGCGATACTTGTTCCCTTTACTTTTGCCATGAACCCCATTATGGGGCTTATATGCGTGAGTGCAGTGTATTGCGCGGCCATATATGGCGGAGCGTTTCCGGCAATTTTGATAAATACGCCGGGGACACCTTCATCCATAGCCACGTGTTTTGACGGTTACCCTATGACATTGCAGGGAAGAGCGCAGGAAGCCTTGTTTACTATCGCCTTCGCTTCCCTTGTGGGAGGCTTTATCGGGACGATAGGATTGATCGCTTTTTCCCTGCCTTTAGCTAAAATTGCGTTGAAGTTTGGCCCGCCGGAATATTTTTGGGTTAGCATTTTCGGTCTAACTATAATTGCCGGACTTTCCGGTGATTCTTTGCTGAAGGGCATCGCAGGAGGAGTGCTTGGACTGCTCATAAGCACCATCGGCATCGCTCCCGTTGGCGGAGACGTGAGGTTTACTTTCGGAATAGCTTCCTTCCAAGGGGGAGTGGAACTCATTTCCGTGTTGATAGGTTTCTTCTGCATACCCGAGGTATTCAAGATGGCAAAGGACCCTGTCGGTTCTTATTTGAAAAGCACCAATATAGGTCATGAGGGTGGCGGGTACAGGGAAGTGATCTATAAAGGGTTTAAAAATGCTTTTACAGACACGATTAATTTGGTGCGTTCTTCAATAATAGGCTTATTCGTGGGAATTTTGCCTGGAGCAGGTGGTAATATAGCTAATTTAATCGCCTATAACGAGACAAAAAGAGCGTCCAAAGATCCTGAGAGTTTTGGAAAGGGCAATCCCCAGGGAATAGTTGCCACCGAGTCTGCCGATAAGGCTACTATTATGGGCTCTTTCGTGCCCCTTCTCACGCTTGGAGTTCCCGGATCTCCTGTAGCAGCAGTTGTTTATGGGGCTCTGATGATTCAAGGATTAAATCCCGGGCCGGAGCTTTTTACTAAACATGCTGAAATTACATATACATTTATGATGTCCTTTTTCGTTGCTATGGCTTTGACAGTATTAATAGGCATGTTTGCCGGCGTTTTGTTCTATCAGATTATAATGCGGTTGCCCGTGAGGGTGCTGGTTCCGGCAATACTCCTTCTTACTATTGTTGGTTCCTATGCAGTGAGAAATAACTATATGGACGTCATTTTCATGCTCGCCAGCGGATATCTCGGTTACGTCCTTTCTAATTTAGGATTTAGCCCCGGGCCAGTAGTATTGGGGTTAGTGTTAGGGCCAATAGCCGAGAAGGGGTTGGTTCAGGGTTTTTTAATGGGAAACAGCATGTTCCCGGGAACACCGTGGCTCATATTTTTTACAAGACCAATATCCATAGTTTTGATAGTAATATCAGTAATTTCGGCTCTGTGGCCGATTTATGCAGCTCGTAGGAGAAGGAGGGCTGCCTTATGATGTTAAATTCCGATTTATACGGCGGATTGATCATGCTTGCTTTTGCCGGTATGTTTTGGCTTCAGATGGGAGACTTTACGAAGTTTGGGTTAATGTTTCCAAAGGTCATCATTGCTTTATTGGCATTTTTAGGTGTAGTGATGATCGTCAAAGCAAAAGTAAAGCCCCAATACATGAAACCTTTTTTAAAAGATATAAATAAATACATGGCTGCTACGATGATATGGTCGTTACTGTGGGTTCTTTCCGCAAGTTACGTCGGATTTTTTGTCGCCAGCGTTGTGTCTATGTGGGCAATTCAGTGGTTTCTTAGCAGTGAGCGCAATTTAAAAATTTCAGCCATATCTCTGGCAGTGGCCATTGGGAGCGTATTCGTAATATATTACGTCTTTACCAAGTACTTGTATATTTTCTTCCCAGAAGGCTTTCTTTTTTAAACAAGAGGTGATCCTATATGTTGATGCAGATGAAATACGGTAAATCGGAAATTGCCTTTGATGTCGATCAAAACAGGATAATCAAAACGTTAGAGCCCAATGAGAGGCCCGGCATATCAGATCCGTTAAATAGCGTAAAAGAGGCTTTAAAAAACCCAGTTGGGACCCGTCCTTTGGCTGACCTGGTCTCAGCAAAGAAGCCGAAAAATGTGGTTATCGTAGTCAACGATATTACTCGGCCTACGCCCTACGAAAGTCTGCTACCCCCTCTGCTTGAGGTCATGCATGACTGCGGGTTAAGTGATGATCAGATCACCTTTCTAACGGCGACTGGAATTCATGATCCCCATACTCGCGAACAGGATTTGGAGGTCTATGGCAAAGACTTGGTGAATAAGTATCGATTCGTGTCACATTGCGCAGACGATGATTCCACACTTGTAGAAATGGGCAGTCTTTCTACAGGATTGAGTCTCAAAATTAACAGGTTGGTTGTGGAGGCTGACTTTCTTATAACTTTAGGCGTAATAATGCCTCATTATTTCGCGGGTTTCTCCGGCGGCAGGAAAAGCATTTTGCCCGGAGTAGCAGGGAGAGAATCGATAGAAAAAAATCACTCTCGCATGGTCTATCTCATGGACGACCTTCCGTCGATAAGGCAAAACCCCGTAAGCCTTGAGATGATTGAGGCAGCTAGGCTCGTTGGCGTGGATTTTATTCTAAACGTAGTTACAAATAGCAAAAAGGAGATAGTCAAGATCGTTGCCGGAGATTTGGAAGATGCCTGGTATGAGGGAGTCTCGGTCTCGTCGGGGATGTATGAGGTTCCCATAGCAAGAAAGGCAGATGTCGCCATAGCTAGCGCAGGCGGTTACCCGAGGGACATTAATGTCTATCAAGCACAGAAGGCTCTTGACCATGCTGATAAAGCGACGAAGACAGGTGGAACCATTATCTTGGTCGCTGAGTGCTCTCAGGGTTACGGAGAGCGGACCTTCGAGGAATGGATGCGTGAAGCCGAAAAACCGAGCGATGTTATAGAGCGGATAAAGAAAAACTTTGCCATGGGCGGTCATAAGGCCTACGGAATTTGCAAGGTGGCAAACGATAAGGAAATTATTTTGATTTCTTCCCTTTCCGAAGAGGAGACAAAGGGGTTGTTTATGCGTAAGATGGGCTCAGTCGGTGAAGCTATAAAATATGTCGAAGACAAATACGATAAACCAAGCTATATATTAATGCCCTACGGCAGCCTGACGGTTCCCGTGCTTTCAAACTAGTTTTTTACATATAAATCAAAATGTCGCAAAGGTTGTGAGGTGAAGTTAATGGATTTAACTAAGGACGAAATGCTAGAAAGGGCCAAAAAGCCGGTGGAGGAAGCTGTTAAGCTACATCGATATTATCAAGGAAAGATGCAGACCGTACCAAAGTGCTGCATAAGAGATGTCTCCGATTTCGCAATATGGTATACCCCCGGCGTAGCGGAGCCCTGCAAGGAGATAAAGAAAAACCCTGATTTGGCTTATGAGTTTACCAATAAAGGGAATACAATAGCCGTCGTTACAGACGGAACGCGAGTATTGGGCCTGGGTGATATAGGACCCGA
>DGDP01000061.1:0-2387 GCA_002385485.1 Acetomicrobium sp. UBA3949
CCTGAAAATGTGGAAGCCAAGGTTGATGAGGTAATAAAAAGCATCCGAGAAGAGGCGATCGAGTCCAGGCAGAGCGCTTCTTTGCTCGGTTCTGCAGGAGATTTAGACCCTCGGGAAGCGCAACGGTTGTTAGCTCATCCCTTTCCGTATTGGGTGGAGCGTATGACTATAAACTATATTTTGGCTAATGGTGGCAAGGTTGAGAAAAAAGATGACGTATGGGATCTAACTTGGCCAGACGAAGAGATAATGACTGATGTTGTCTTTAGCAAGGAAGAAGCAGGAAAAAATCCGTTAAGCCACTATGTTACGTTTGAAGATTCGAAAGTGCGACGTCTGGCGATGCATCTTCCGCCCTTTGTGCCGGGACAGCCAATACCGGTAATCGCGCTTCATGAGCTGGCATCAGAGATCGTTGGTTTTTGGTCTCTATGGCGAATTTCAATCTCAACCGCCGATTGGAACCGTTATCGAATGATGCCCTTGTTTTTAACTGACAGCGACCAAATATTTATCCCAACTGCCAAGTACATTTGGGATCAATTATTGACCGCATATCCCCTGATCCTCCGGCACTTGGATATCGAAAGCTCGTATCAGGTCTTTGAGCGGCTTTGGAAAGCAGGAGAACAGCAGGGCAAGATTGTCTATGACGAGCTGATCCAGGCTCATAAAGAACATCTTATCCGGGAGCGGGGAAAGGGCGAATATGCATTTGCTGCACGACGCAAGACCATAATGCGCATTGGTCTGAAGCAGGTGCGTAGCCATCGACTAAAACTTTTGGATCAGGAAGAAAGATACTTCTATGAAGAGCTTGAGCGTAAAGCTAAAGCCTTGCCGGAAATGGTTCCAGTGCTAATAGCTCGCGTAGAGGAGGGAACCAATGGCTAGTTGGCGTGATAAAATTCTTAGAGAGTTTCTGCCTCAAATTGCGCGCCTCACGTTAGTTGCAGATCCAGATGGTTTATTGCTTGAAGAGGGCATTTTCGAAGAAATGCGCGCAAGGGGCTTTGAATTGATACCATTCGATGACAATGTTGCCTTTAGATATATCTATGAATCTAAGTTTCGTTCTCGTTGGGATAATGGCGAAGAGACCGATTCAATGGCAGTTCTAAGGCTGGCTTCAAATGAATTAGATTTATTGCCATATGACTTGCTTCAAGCTGGGCGTAAAGTCTCAGTCTCCCTAAGTGATCTTTTTCCGAATTTAAGTTATCCGGTTATCGCTGCACTTGATTTCGTTTACCTTGATACTTTATTCCAAGCTCAAGAAAAGTTTTCGCCAGGACGATTGGGAGATAACGCTACTAAAGGCTTCATACTTCGCTCCGTATTTGAAATAATCCCGGAGTTTATTAAAGAGCCTAAGGATCTGCTTTTGGTGTTACTTCGCCGACATTACCTCGGTATGAGAATTCCGCCGATCATTGATGAATATTTTATACAGTTGCTTCAACAAAACGAAATGTTCAAAGAGTGGCCCTTAGATGCCATAGTTCCGGATAGACAGGCATTTTTTGCATTTTTACAAGAACGATGGCCTGTGTTTTTAAATTCCCTAACTCTAAAGGGCGATATAGCACGTGAAGAGCCTTCAAGTTATGGGTTAAGATTTTCAGGACCGGCACTTTTACCCTTTGATCATGAGGAAATTCGCGTTTATATTGATGACCTATTTCTTGAGGGCTTGCTTCACCCAGTCCCTTGCGAAAAAATACAGATACCTAAAGAACCTTGGATTACTTTTGGCATCACGATTGGCACTGAAGAAAGCTACTGTTATCACGTGGATAGGTTGATCGATTCTGTAAAAAAGGCATTAAATGTAGATATGCGCTATGAGATGTGGCTTCACTTTGCTTATAAATGGGCTGAACTCTTGGCCTTGGAATTTGGAACGGATTTTATTTTGCCGAGGGAATATAAGGAGCGCATTGCAGCATTACAATCAAAGATCGATGTCATGTTCCTGGATTGGGTTTTGAAACGTTACGCAAGTCTTATAAATCTTTCGCCGGTATCGCCCGTGATGTTGCATCACATCCCTAGGTTCCTTGCGCGGAATCTAAGGGATAAAAATAGCACGAAGATCGCCTTTTTGTTAGTTGATGGCCTTGCTTTGGATCAATGGATAACCTTGCGTGAGGTCTTGAATGAGTTAGATTCAAGATTGCAGTTTAAAGAATCTGTAGTTTTTGCCTGGGTACCTACTGTAACTTCTGTCTCTCGACAAGCTGTCTTTGCAGGCAAACCACCTATGTATTTTTCAGCAAGCATTCGTACGACCGATAAAGAACCGAATCTTTGGACTCAATTTTGGACAGATCAGGGGCTTAGTGTTAATGAGATTGTTTACAAAAAAGGGTTGGGCGATGGAATAT
>DGDP01000061.1:2661-3105 GCA_002385485.1 Acetomicrobium sp. UBA3949
ATAATGCATGGAATGCAGCTAGGTGCCGCTGGCATGCATAATCAGATTCGACAATGGGCTAAGCAGGGATTTATGCGAGACCTTTTAAACTTCTTAATAGATGGCGATTTTAGGGTGTATATTACATCAGACCATGGGAACATAGAAGCGAAGGGAATTGGTAGTCCCAACGAAGGGGCAACCGCGGATTTGCGAGGAGAGCGTGTTCGCATATATTCCGATCCTGGTTTAAGAGCCAGAAGCAAAAAGTTATTTCCCGATTCCTTGGAATGGCCACCCATTGGCCTTCCGGATGATTATTATGCTTTAATCGCACCAGGTCGGACGGCCTTTGTGCGAAAGGGCGATGTTATTGTGGGTCATGGCGGTATTAGCGTCGAGGAGCTACTAGTTCCATTTATCGAAGTCGAACGACTTTAGAGCAAACAGATCCTTTCTTGGGGG
>DGDP01000061.1:3342-9247 GCA_002385485.1 Acetomicrobium sp. UBA3949
ATACGCCTTGAGTGGTTGGAAAGGACAGCTAACTTAATCCTTGCTGGAAACGATGAGCCATCCATTTACGATGCCCTTCAAAGGTTGCTAGACAATAAGCTCTACGGTGGTAAAAACGTTAAAGGTGGTAGTAGGGAAAAAACTATTGTTATTTTAAGGAAAATATGGGTTCGCCCTCCCAACGACCTGGTTTGTCTTAGAGATGATGGCCTGAAACTTTTATCGCGCGTCCCACGCGAGGAGCATATAGCAGTCCATTGGGGTATGACCATGGCAGTATATCCTTTTTGGAGTGCTGTGGCTATGCATATAGGAAGGCAGCTGAGACTTCAAGGAACAACGGCAGTCGGTCAAGTGCAACGTCGCATTAGTGAGCAATATGGAGAACGAGGTGCGGTATCTTTGGCTGTACAAAAGATATTTCTTAGCCTTGCCGATTGGGGTGTGCTGAAGAGAACTGCAAAGAGGGGGATTTACGCCTCCGGACTTTCGTTAGCCATGGATGATATAGAAGTTATCGCTTGGTTGGTCGAGGCATTATTGCATGCTCGTCAAAACGATTCCATGGATTTGAAGGCAATACTTAACTCGCCAAGTTTATTTCCCTTTCGCATAAGCCCAGTGTCAGCAGATCAGTTAGCCAAGGCCTTTGGACGGCTCGATGCTTTCTCAGTTGGGCTTGATCAAGATCTTATTGCATTGAAGGATTACTCGCAATGATGTGATCAATTCGTAATTGAAAGCTATAGAGCCATCCAAATGCTCATAAAACCTCATTCAGGGAGCGTAAATCTCCAGGTTGGCTCGTTGGGCAGCGTTTCTCAGGTGGGTGAGAGTCGCGGCTCGGGCCTTCTCGGGTTCCCTGGAGAGGATTCCCTCCAATATAGCCTTGTGTTCGGACAAAACTAACCTTGCCCGGGAAGGGTCCATCATTGTGTTTAGCCTCAGTTCCCGTGCAAGAGATCGTAGTCTGCCGTGCAGAAAGCAGAGGAAACTCGATAAGACCGGATTATGGCTTGCCTGAGCAATAGCCTCGTTGTATCGAAGGTGAGCTTCTTCTCCAGAGCTGCCGACTTCGACTGCTTCCACCATCTCGTTGAACGCGCTTTTAATTGCGTCAATGTCCTCCTGTGTATGCCTCAAGGCTGCCAATCCCGCAGCCTCAGCTTCGAGTATAGCTCTCATTTCATAAAGATGGTTGACCTCTGCGTGGGATATGCTTTCAAAAACATCTGAAAGACGGAAAGCCCTGCGTTCGCTAGGGTCCTTGACGAATATCCCTCTTCCCTGTTTAGATTCCAAAATACCATCGTCCTTAAGGCTCGCCAGGGCCTCGCGGATGACGGTTCTGCTGATCCCGTACTGCTCGGCAAGGTCTGTTTCTGTTGGAAGGCGGTCTCCTGGCTGAAATGCGCCTGAGCGAATCTCCTCAAGTAGAAGCCTTGATACTTGTTGAGAGAGGCGTCTCTGTTGCTCCAAAGGCAAAGATATTTTACCTCCTCGGGTTTTGTTTTTCTTTCTTTTCATTTCGTGCTTCATTTCGTACCGTCCTTTCGTGCTCCAAGGATCTGTTGATATTATACCCCTGGTCTTCGTAATAGTTATAGAAGTTTATTATTTTAAAGAGCATGGTTGATTATTGCTGCCATTATATTTTTCCGGCTAAATTTCCCACGCTAAAGATTATAGAGCAATAAACTACTTGACCTAATAGTATTATAATAGTATTATAATACAAATTCCGAGGCAAGGACTTTTATTTCAATAGCGTTCTGATGGGTATAAGGGTTAAATCTTTCTGAAAAGGAGCGATGGCTATTGCGGATGAAGGAGGCAATGATGTTCAAAGGGGCGCGGACTATCCTTGATGTGTGCGTCTCAGTTAAGGAGGGCGAAAATGTCTTTATCGTAACAGATATGTTTCAGGAGGGGATTGGACAGGTCTTAGCTGCTGCCGCCATGGAGCGAGGGGCTGAGGTGACTTTAGGGATCATGACGCCGAGAGAAAAAGCTGGGCAGGAACCTCCGAAGATAATCGCCGAGGGGATGAAACATGCAGATGTGGTTCTGCTACCTGTTAGTTACTCGGTCACCCACACCTATGCAGTGAAGGAAGCTGCTGCAAAAGGGGGGCGCATCTTGGTCATGACCGATTTCACGGAAGAGATGCTCATCCATGGTGGGATCGAGGCAGATTTTCGCGAGTTGAAGCCAATCTGCAAATTCGTTGCCCACAGCTTTACCTGCGGTAAACGGGTTCATCTTACCTCTCCTGGGGGGACAGATCTCACGATGGACATCACAGGACGTCGGGGAAACGCCCTCTACTGCATTGTCGAGCCTGGAGAGTTTTCAACAGTACCCACCGTGGAGGCTAATGTATCGCCCATCGAGGGAACGGCAAACGGTCGAATCGTGGCCGATGCCAGCATCCCTTATCTTGGCATCGGATTGCTTGACGAGCCTGTAATTGTCGATGTTAAGGATGGTTTTATCACGAAGATTAGCGGCGGGCGCCAAGCTGATATACTTCGCCGGGATCTCGAGAGCCACAATGACAAAAACAGCTTCAATATTGCTGAATTGGGAATCGGGCTAAACCCGAAGTGCAGGATGTGCGGCATCATGTTGGAAGATGAAGGAGTTGTGGGGACAGCTCATATTGGTATTGGGACAAACATCACTCTGGGAGGCGACACGAAGGCTCCTTGCCACTACGACCTGATTATGTGGGATCCTCGCGTTGAAATTGATGGAACCCTCGTGATCGATGGCCCTCGAGTGATTTTTTAATATACAGGCTTCAGGTAAACCAAAAAACAGAGGAGGAATCATGATGAACGGACAGAAGAAATTTTTTGGAGCGCTTCTTGTACTTGTTGCATTTGTTGCTTTGTTTGCAGCCGTCATGCCTGCGAAGGCCTCGGCAGCCGATTATCCCACAAAGCCAATCGTCGCCATCGTTCCCTTTTCTCCTGGTGGCGGTAATGATGTTTTGCTTCGCCTCGTCGCGAAGTACATCACACCTTTTCTGGGTGAGACCTTAATTGTGGAAAACAAGCCTGGAGCAGGGGGACAGATCGGGTGGACGGCACTCTCGAAAGCTAGACCCGATGGTTACACCATTGGAGCTACCACTCTGCCGTCAATGATTCTAATCAAGAGCCTCAGAGAGAATGTACCTTTCGATCTCGATGATTTCCAGTACATTTGCAACTTCCAGGTGGACCCCATTATCTGGGTTGTGGAAAAGGAGAGTCAGTTTAAGACGGCTCAGGATATTGTCGATTATGCAAAGTCTAATCCGAAAAAGTTGAATGTTGCTGGTGACGGCCCTGAGAGTAATGTGCAGCTTCAGCATCTTGTGGCCGCGAAGCTACTTGGAATCTCCACCAACTTTATCTCTTACAGCGGATCGGGGCCAGCCTTGACAGCAGTCCTCGGCAAGAAGGTTGACTTAGCTGCGACAACCCTGAGCTCTGCTATGCCTCACATCGAAGGAGGGCGCTTGCGCCCCTTGGTGTTGTTCTATTCGGCCAAGATGGATGTTATCCCTGACACGCCAATAGCTGAGGAAGCCTTCGGCGTTTCAATTCCATCGATTGGAATGGCCGCACGAGGCGTGGCCGCGCCGAAAGATGTGAAGGCTGAACAGATCGCGGTTTTGGAAAAGGCCTTCAAAGCGGTGGCTGAATCTCCGGAATTTCTTGAGCAGGCTAAATCTCTCGGGCTTGTAATTCGTTTCATGGATTCAAAGGAATCCACGGCCCTCGTTAAGGAAATGACTACTTTGGTGGAGAAGTACAAATCGCTGTTCGACGAAAAATAAAAGTGGGAGGAATTCTGATCTAAATGGCAAAAAACTCCTATAAAAAAGAATTGGGTTTTTCCATTTTAGTTACGATAATTTGTGCTCTTCTGGTAATTTGTTCTTTCTCTTACGCAAAAGAGTCGTCGCAATTTCCCCGTTTCCTGACGGCGACTATGTTGGTGCTCTCACTTATCCTGTTGGTGCAGACACTGCGCTCCAAGCCTAGGCAACCTGAAATGGGAGAAACGGAGCAAGAGAGAAGCTCTTTCTGGGCAAGTCAAAAGGTGCCATTCTTGGTTTTTTTCATTGCGGCTCTCTATGTGGCCTTGATCCCAGTGATCGGTTACTTCACAAGTACGATACTTTTTTTGGTGGGCACTATGACCCTTTTCGGTAGACACCGGCTCTT
This sequence comes from Acetomicrobium sp. UBA3949, assembly GCA_002385485.1. Classification (GTDB taxonomy): domain Bacteria; phylum Synergistota; class Synergistia; order Synergistales; family Acetomicrobiaceae; genus Acetomicrobium. The sequence goes on from DGDP01000061.1 coordinate 7,563, forward strand.
TGTCATGCTGGGGACCTCTATGATTTTTTTGGTAGTGATTTACGCTCTCTTTGGCCGATTTCTGGGGCTTCATCTACCAGAAGGCATGCTTTTCTAGCGCTGTTCAGCTAACAGCATAGGAAGGGGGATACCCTTATGGAAGTTCTATTCTCAGGCATCATAAAAGGCGGGCTTCTGCTCTTAGACCCTATGACCCTATTTCTTATCATGGCCGGCACTGTATTTGGCATTGTTATCGGTGCTCTACCTGGATTGACAAGCACCATGGGTGTTGCTTTGCTTGTACCAGTGACTTTCGGTATGAGCCCGGCCATGGGCTTAGCACTTTTGGGGGCAATTTACTGCTCTTCCACCTACGCTGGGGCGATAAGCGCTATCCTGCTGAATATTCCTGGAACTCCGGCTAACTGCTGCACTATGTTGGATGGCTATCCGATGACACAAAAGGGAGAATCGGGCAGAGCGATTGCCCTGGCCACCGCAGCTTCCGCCGTGGGTGGTTTTTTAAGCATCTTTGCTCTTCTCTTCCTGGCGCCCCCTCTTGCAGAGTTTGCCCTTAAGTTCGGGGCCCAGGAATACTTTCTCCTGGCAATCTTTGGAGTGAGCGTCATTGCTTCTCTTTCCGAACGGAATATGGTTAAGGGACTAATTTCAGGATGCCTTGGCCTTTTTCTCAGCATCGTTGGCATGCACCCTCTTACTGGGGATGTGCGTTTCACTTTAGGAATTGCCGAGCTTTATGATGGCCTACCCCTAGTGGTGGCGTTGATTGGTCTTTACTCCATTCCTGAGGTCATCTCGATCTTGGAGAGCAAGCAGGAAAAAGTGAAACAGTCCTGGAGCGTGGGTCGTGGAGTTTTTACGCAGATGATGGAGATCTTCAAGCATAAAATACTTTTATTTCGGGCAACGGTCATTGGCATCATTGTGGGGATCATTCCGGGCGCTGGCTGCAGTATCGCGAGCTTTGTTGCCTACGATGATGCCAAACGCTTCTCAAAGAATCCCAGTATGTTTGGAAAGGGTTCACCGGAAGGGGTCATTGCTTCTGAAACGGCGAACAACGCTGTTGTTGGTGGATCGCTTGTCCCCGCTCTGACACTTGGAGTACCAGGAAACGCCGTCTCGGCGGTTCTCTTGGGAGGCCTGATGATCCATGGACTCAAGCCTGGGCCGGCTCTCTTCATTGAAAATAGTGCCATTGTCTACTGCTTCATCCTGAGCTTATTTGTATCGAATCTCGTCTTTGTCCCTGTGGGCCTTTTCATTGCTCGCTACTGCGCCCGTTTAATTGAAACGCCAGCCTCTATCCTTGGACCTCTTGTGGTCGGCTTGGCCGTAATGGGCTCTTATGCAGTTAACATGTCCACTGTGGAAGTGTGGATCATGCTAGCCATCGGGATGCTGGGCTACCTGATGAAGGAGTTCGATGTACCTAGGGAGCCTCTTGTGTTAGGACTAGTTTTGGGAAGCATGGCTGAAGGAGAACTGGCCCGTGCTATGTCTCTAGTTCACGGCAGTGTCTCGGGTCTTATTCATAGCATGCTTACGAGCCCGATTTCTCTAATTGTCATTGGATTGACATTCCTATCGCTTTGGCAGGGAATAAAAAAACATCTACCTTCATGAAAAATAACATATTAGATCTACACATTTGAAAATGGCCATTTTCAAATGTGTAGATC
>DGDP01000075.1:0-3818 GCA_002385485.1 Acetomicrobium sp. UBA3949
AAGGTTGCTCTGTCGTCCATGGGTAGTTGCGTCAGATCGGGGATCTTCTTGCCGTTTTTCGCGATATTCTTCAAAGTCTCTTCTATCATGGAAAGAGTTCTTAAGCCCAAAAAATCCATTTTTACCAACCCCAGCTTTTCAAGGGGCTCCATGGGATACTGCGTCACTATTTGGGTACCGTTGATGGCTTTCAGAGGAACGATATTAACCAGAGGTTCGGGCGATATGACCACCCCAGCGGCATGCTGTGAGCAATGGCGGGCGATGCCCTCGATGTGACTTGCGTAATCCAACAACTGTTTGACCTCTCTGTTGCCGTCATACAACGCCTTCAATTCGTGGGATAACTCTAATGCTTCCTCTATAGAGGAGACATTGAAGGGTATCAATTTGGCCACTTTGTCCACATCGGGATAGGGCATATCCAAAGCTCTACCTACGTCCCGCACGGCCGCCCTGCTTTTCATCCTATCGAAGGTTATTATCTGGGCTACTTTATCTCTACCGTACTTTTCCACCACGTAATCGATCACTTCATCACGACGCTTATCGGAAATGTCCGTATCAATATCGGGCATGCTTATCCTTTCGGGATTCAAAAAACGTTCGAAAAGCAGATTATATTTAATAGGATCGATCTCGGTTATTCTCAAGGCATAGGCCACCAAAGAGCCAGCAGCGGACCCTCTGCCCGGCCCCACAGGTATACCCCTTTCTTTGGCTGCATTTATGAAATCCTGGACTATCAAAAAATATCCGGCAAACCCCATTTGTTTAATAACGCCCAACTCATATTCCATTCGTTTTATGTACTCTTGTGGTATTTCCCTACCACCGAACCTTCTGGCCAATCCCTCTTGGGCCTTCAGGGCTAAATAGCTTTCCAGCGTCTCGCCTTCGGGAACTTTGTACTCGGGAAGCATGTATTGGCCGAATTCAAGCTTGACATTGCATCTTTCCGATATATCGACAGTGTTATGCAGGGCATCCGATAGCTCATCGCCGAATATATTCCACATTTCCACGGGTGAACGCAGGTAAAATTCCTTGGATCCGAACTGAAACCTGTTCTTGGAATTGACAGTAGAGTTGGTCTGCACACAAAGCAATATTTCATGCCAGTCTGCATCGGAGCTTTCCAAATAATGGGCATCATTGGTGGCTAAAAGGGGAATGTTAGCCTTTCTGGCGAGCTCTATTACATGCTTGTTGGCTACTGCCTGCTCCGACAGGCCGTTGGACATAATCTCTAGGTAAAAATTCCCCTCGCCAAATATATCGCGATAAAGCAGGGCCTTTTCCTTCGCCTCGTCGTATCTGCCGCTCAAGATCAAAGAGGGAACTTCACCGGCGAGACATGCCGAAGATGCGATCAACCCCTTGGAATATTTCGACAGCAAGTCATAATCGACCCGCGGTTTATAGTAAAATCCCTCCACGTTGGCTATGGAAACCAGCTTGACGAGGTTTCTGTAACCTTCTTCATCTTCGGCCAACAGCAGGAGATGGTAGTTTCCCCCCTGCCCTTCGCGTCTGGTGTGCCCCTTTGGATCTACGTAAACTTCGCACCCCATGATCGGCTTGATGCCTTGCTTCATGCACTCGTAATAGAATTCTATGGCGCCGAACATCACACCGTGGTCAGTCACCGCCACGGCTCCCATATCCCATTCCTTGGCCCTGGATACCAGGTCCTTTATTTTTATGGCGCCGTCCAAGAGGCTGTATTCTGTGTGTACATGCAGATGAACGAATTTATTATTCAATATCAACGCCTCCATCTTCATCCAGATCTTCTTCAGTCCTCTTATACATCAACACATCGCCGTTAAGAAACATAGCTATATGTTTAAGAACCGCATCATCTTCTTTAACATTATATGCCTCGGCCGAAAGAGGTTCTTCCCTTTTGACTTCGACTTTTCCCTCGTCTTCTTCGGGCTGAAGAAGTTCTATTTGACCTTTTTCGGCGATATCCTCCGCATCGGGCACCCTTTTGGAGTATCTTATTTCTTCCTTTCCGCTCTTTACGACTATTTCCGAAATTTCGCCCATATGCCTTGATATTAAATCATAAAGATATACTCTATTTCGGTGTAACTTCAGAATATTATAATCGAAGGCTCGCTCCTCTGATACTTCTATAACAACCTCTCCCTCGCCCCGCTCGACCTTGGAAGAAATCAATGCGCAATAAATGGGAAGAGCTTCCTCAATTAATTGATTCATAATTTTTTGCCATTGAACGTTTACTGTTTGAACATCGACCTCATCCCTGCTGCTTTCAGTTGTCGCAATCTCCGGTTCTTTCACATGCTCTTGAACATCGTTGCGAAGGGAAATGACGGCTTGCTCCATTTTTTTAGTTCGCGCAAAGAACATGCTCGCAAGGATGTCATCTTTTACGCCCAACTTTGCCTTTAAGCTTAAATCAGCGCACAACTCCATTGCCGAAAAGAGATTTGAAGTGTCCCAGGAAGAAGTCTCCTCCTCCAAAAACCGCTTTTCCTTTTCGGACAGTTCCAACTCTTCAACGACTTCATCCCCTAAGGCCTTATAGGCCCACATGTCCCTGAAGATAGAGAAGGCTATTTCAAAAAGCCTTTCGGCCGTTAAACCCCTTTTCAAAATCTCCCTCATTTTTGCATAGCCCTTTGACGGATCAAGGGCCATCAACTTTACCATATCCTCCAAAGTGCTTCTGCTGCCCCCAAAAAGTAGAACGACGGAATTTAAAGTCAGGGCTTTTTCTTCCAGCGAGAGTGCCTGTTCAAGCAAAGTCAAAGCATCGCGCAACGACCCGTCGGCCTGTCTTGCCAGCTCCCAGAGGGCCTCTTCCTCGTAATCAAAGCTCTCCTCCTGTGCTACGCGACGCAGTCTGTTTACGATATCGACAGAGGAAAGTCGGTTGAAATAAAAACGAAGACAGCGAGACCTTATGGTAAGCGGGACCTTTTCCGGCGCCGTCGTGGCCAAGATGAAAACCACTCTCTGCGGCGGCTCCTCAAGGGTTTTTAAAAGAGCGTTGAAAGCAGCATCGGTCAACATGTGAACTTCATCTATTATGTATACTTTATAAGACAACGAGAAGGATGCAAGACCTATCTGCGACTTCAGATTTCGTATTTCCTCGATTCCTCTGTTGGAAGCTCCGTCTATTTCTATTACGTCCAGGGATTCTCCCCTTGATATTGTTTTGCAAACCTCGCAACAGTCGCAAGGTTCCCCTTCCCTAGCATCGGGACAATTGAGCGCTTTGGCAACAATCCTGGCCACAGTCGTCTTGCCGCAACCCCTGGGCCCGGAGAACAAAAAGGCATGCCCAATTTTTTTCGACCTTAAGGAGTTCCTCAGGATTTTGACAATACCTTCCTGGCCGACCACATCGCTAAAACGACCGGGCCGATATTTTCTGTAAAGGGAAATGTACATTGAGAGGCCTCCTTGTCATCCTCAAATCTTACTTCATTTTACAACAAAAGGTCGAGGGCGTGTCTCAGCGGACGAAATTGGTAAAGGTATGTTTCTGCCTAGCCCTTTCCAGAGCCACAAGTATGCTGTCCCGCATCTTTTCGAGGGATGGGCCTTTTGCGGGAAGATCCGGCTGGCCTAAAATTTTCTCCGGTCCGACGCAAAGAGACGGAACCCCATCTATATCCACGACTTTGACCTCATAGGGTTCCAGTTCAAGCTTTAATGATCTGTCGAGCCTGTCTTTTATTTCCTCCAGCAGGCTCAATGACTTTGGACTCTTTTCCAACTCCAAAATTTCGACATCGTCTATTCTCAACATATATAACTCCGGGCCTTCTTCTATC
>DGDP01000075.1:4029-14168 GCA_002385485.1 Acetomicrobium sp. UBA3949
ATAGGATATCCTGTCCTTCAGCTTCGGATGGCTCTGATATATTCCGGGGTCGAAATAAGGCCTTTTGAGTTCTTCCTCGGCAAGACGCTCAAGCAATGTGATCATCGCCGACGGGTGATAACCTGCCTTGATCAAAAGCTCTAATCCAAGCATATCGGCCTCTTCCTCCAGATCTCTGCTGTAGGAATTCATTATCGCCACTTGAGCAACGTTAGTCAGCAGAAGTGCTGCTGCCTGCCCTCCTGTAGCAACTATGATCCCGAGGCTCAATAGAGAGAGCTTCTGATTTCTGGCAACTTGAATCATCACATGTCTTTTCTCGGTATGGGCAAGCTCATGGGCCATGACTCCCGCTATTTCGGCATCGCTTTCGGCCAATTCGATCATACCCGTGGTGAAATAAATTATTCCGCCCGGAAGCGAAAAAGCATTGGGAACGTCATCTTTTATCGCCCTGATCTCATAGGGCAAGTCACGTTCTAAATGGGGCTTAAAGTTAGCAAATATCATGTTTAGCCTTGCAGTAATAGAAGGATCGGTTACCCTTTCCCAGTTTTTTTCGACTTCCTCTGCTACTTTACGACCTAAGGAAATTTCTTTGGAGTTATCGTTTGAAGCGCTTTCCTGAGCCCATACATCAGCAGGAACGATCATTACCAATATAAGACATAAAACTGAGATAAGTTTTTTCAGACTCTGATCACTTCCCGACTAAAAACAATTAGGTTTATTTGGTATAAGCCTTAAAGGCTCGCATGCCGTCGTTTAATTTTAACAAATTTGACCTCAATTTCTCCAAATGGGCTTCAAGTTCCTTCTGAACTTCCGTCTCCTTCCGCAATGTCTCGGCAGCCTTTTCCCTGATCTCTATAACGGCTCCTATAACCTCCTGGTAACCTTTTTCGCCCAACTTCGACGACAAGATATCCCAAAACTCTACCGTTTCTCTGGAAGACTTAACGCCCATTGCAGATGCCAGCTCTTCCCACCTCTCCAACAATATCTCCTGGCGGGATATAATTTCTTGTTTTCTTCTCAGGACATCCATAAGGGCTGAGGCGTTTCCTTCGCGAGCGTATTTCATCTCCTCTTCCACCAGGGCCAGCAAATTTTCGTAAAGCCCCTTCTCTTTTTTTGCCAAATCCAGTATATCGTCAACGTTAACCTGCAAAATCAAGACCCCCTTGCGGTCTGGCTTCGCCCCGACGCGCTTCGCCTTGGGCGAGGCTTTCTACGCGGCTTTTTTCCATAGCCTCCTGCCAAAGGGCACGCAATTCCTCGAGCATAGACCTTACGCTGTCCATGATGTTGGGGTCCTTTTCCACGTTAGCTTTAACCAGTTGTTCATACATAAATTCATAGAGACTCATCAATGCCGTCGCCCATTCTCCCGCACTCACATCGAGTGCGCTCATAAGTTCCCTTATGACCGCCTGTGCCCTCTGCAACTCCCTGTTTGCAACTTCGTTATTTCCATCTCTGAGCGCCTCTTTAGCAACTTTAATCGCACCTATGCCTATATCATAAGTAATTAGAAGCAGTTGTTCTCTGCTGGCAGTTTGAATCTGGTTTACCCTATAAGTTATTTGCGCTTCGTTCCCGCTCGGCAACATTCTCCAGCACCCCCTATAGATTGTAATCGGCCATTTTGCCTATTAAAATTAATACTGCCTTCTAAGGTCTTGGGGGTAAGAGGTGTTTTTCTATGAGATTCGCAATTTTGCAACAATAATCCCACAGCTGCCGAGCAACCCTTTTGTATTCACCTATTTCGCGACCGTAAGGGTCCTCAACTTCATAGGATCTGATTTTGTCCTCGTATAATCTCATGTAATATGTAGAATATGGGTCAGTCGCCGACAGGTATTCTTTTACTGCATTATCGACATCCCTTGAGACAAAAGACCCTATGAAATAAATTTTATTTTTATATTGGCCGTACTTAGACGCAAGCCATTGAAGATGCCTCAAAGTCAAGGCAATTACATAATCATGATCGGCCATGAGGGAAAGGTCTACGGGCTTTGAGCGGTGGCTCCCGATGTCGATACCGAAATCTTCCATAAGAGCTCTCTTTGCGTTCTCGCTCGCAGAATTGCCCGGCATGGCCATAAGGCCTGCCGACGACACCTGCCACCCCTCTATACCTCTCATATCTAAGGCCTTTTTCATCAAGGCCTCCGCCATGGGACTTCTGCAGGTGTTGCCGGAACATACGAATAATATTTTAGGCATGGCTCACTCGCTCATTAAGTGCTCAATAATATCTGCTCTGTTCACGACCCCGACCAAAATGCCTTCTTTAACGACGGGAGCACGTTTTAAGTTTTTCTTTATCATGATCAAGGCTGCATGAAAATCGCTGTCATTCGTACTAAGGCACACGACTTCCTTAGTCATATGCCTTCCAACCGAATCCATGCTGGCTCTTTTCATTCTTACCTTGAATTGTCCCATGTCAGGAACGTAAGAGGGATCTTCCAGCAAGTCGATATAACCTGGCAAAGCAGCCCTAACTATATCCTTTTCGCTTAAAAAACCGACCACGCGTCCCTCGGCATCTACAATAGGAAGTCCTGGAATTCTGTGCCTTGACAAGACCTCTATCGCTTCCATTAATGTAGCGTCCTCTCCAAGCGACGTCAAATCCCTATCCATAAGATCGCCAACCAACATGAGAAACACCTCTTTAATCGAGCTTTTCGACCAATATCTTTGGCATCAGCGACTCCACCATATCTCTGCCTCGAATTCCCTTTTTGACGTGAAGGGTATCCTCTAGACTGCATGCCTGGGCAAAACGAATTGCTTTTTCTACATCCATGTTTTCCAAAAGGGCCACCATTAATCCCGCCATAAGGGCATCGCCTATCGCAAGAAGGGACACCATCTGTTCCTTCTCTTCCCTCTCTATGTCTACCAAATAGATTCCCTCGGGCGTATAAAAAATATTGCCTACGGCTCGATAGGTTGTAACTGACCACTCCACACCGCTGTCGTGTATTTTGGATACCAATTCAAGCACATCGTCAAGGTCGCCCATAGGGTAGCCGAGGGTGGAAAACAAAAATCGGTGATCGAATTTAACGACCCTAGGCACACCCTCTAAAGCAGCAGTCAAGGCCGGACCGAAAGCATCCACAAATACAGGTACCTTCGCTTCCTTGCAACGCAGGATCAGGTCCTTGTAAGCATCCTGAGGAACTCCGGGAGGGAGGGATCCTCCCAAATAAACCAAACGGGCACGACTGAGTATGCGGTCGAAATTTTTCATGAATCTATGCAATGCCTCGTCAGAGATATAAGGTCCTGCCTCTGCCACACCTGTCTCGATATGTCCAACTTCATCGACGATATACACGTCCGTTCTGGATTCGCCTATTACGTTTACGAAGTTTGTGGTCAGTTTCAAGCGCCTCAATGTATCCCTTATATATTCTCCAGAAAAGCCGGCCAGAAACCCCATCGCTGCGCTTTCGTATCCCAACTGCTGCAATATTATTGATACATTTATACCCTTTCCTCCGGCTGACCTGTCCACCTCGGAAGCCCTGAACCATCTTCCGGGTCTGAAATCGGGAACGACGTATTGAATATCTACAGCAGGATTCATGGTAACGGTGACGATTGTTTTGTCCAAAACCTCTCCCCCTTCTTCAATAAAATTAAAAATAAAGGGCCCACCTGCAAAGATAGGCCCGGCACATTAGGGTAGAGAAGCTAAAGCAACCCCTCTATCGCTTGAGCGTCATTTATCGCTTTAGATTTAACCAAAGAGCCCCTGTTTAATACTACGACCTGCGGCAGGTCGACTATGCCAAGTTTTTCGCACATCCTTTTATTTTTATAACCGTCTATGAGCAAAACTTTTTTGGCGTATTTTTTCTCAACTTCATTGGCCAGCTTTATCTGCTCCTGATCTATGCTTGAATAAAACAGAGAGACAACCCTTTCAGGCTCAAACAATACTTTCTGCAGGTGAAGCTGCTCTGAAATGTAGGAATATGCAGCCATTGCTGCTGTGGCCCCGTCACCTGCAGCTGTTACTACCTGCCTGAGGAACTTATCGCGAACGTCGCCGGCGGCAAATATTCCCTCCACGGAGGTCTCCAGCATTTCATTGGTTACGATCCATCCGCCGTCCTTGGTCTCTACCAGGCCTTTCACAAAATCGCTGTTCGGATTCATCCCAACGAAGACGAATATACCGGCAACCGGCAGTTCGCTCGTCTCCCCCGTCTTGACATTTTTCAATACGATGCCCTCGACCATATCCGTTCCCTTTATTTTTTCTACGACCGAGTTCCATACAGGCTCTATTTTCGGGTTGGCCATGGCCTTTTCTACGACGGCTCTATCGGCACGGAAGGAATCACGACGATGTATTATGTACACCTTAGAGGCAAATCGGGTCAGATAGTCTGCCTCTTCTACGGCAGTATTGCCTCCTCCGACCACTGCGATAACCTGATCCTCGAAAAAGGCACCATCGCATACGGCACAGTAGCTGACGCCTCTTCCGGTAAATTCCGCCTCGCCGGGACACCCGAGCTTTCTGAAGCTGGCACCTGTAGCTATTATAACTGCTTCGGCCTCTATATCCCCCTTGTCGGTTGCGACGACTTTTTTGCCGGCCTCTATGGATACTTTCTTGACTTCGGCCTCCCTGAATTCGGGAGAGAATTTCTCCGCATGCTCCCTGAAAGCCCTGGCCAGCTCTTCTCCGCTTATCATGGGTATCCCCGGCCAATTCTCTATCTCGGCAGTAATTGTGATCTGACCTCCTGCCATTCCCTTTTCAAGGACTAACACGTCAAGCCCTGCCCTTCTGCCGTATATGGCAGCAGTAAGTCCGGCGGGCCCCCCGCCAACGATCACCAATTCGCGCTTCTCCACGACAACACCTCCCTAATTTATCCAATCTGCGCTAAAAAGATTTTTTACCGCTAAGCCTCCAGGCTATAACGCAGACCCCTCCGTTTAATTTCTTCATCTCACAGAGGCTAAAGCGGGCCGGCGCCAAAGACAGGATCTCCTTCTCCTTCCAACCGCCGGTTTCTACGATAAGCCAGCCCCCTTCTTTCAACCACAAAGACGCCTTTTCAAAAAGAAAACGGTACCACAACGTCCCGTCATTGCCTCCATCGAGGGCCGAAATCGGCTCGAAACATTTAACTTCAGACATTAAAGTGTCAACTAGATTCGTCGGTATGTAAGGGGGATTGCTCACTACAGCATCGACACCCGATTTTGCGAATTGAGCCGGCAATTTCCCGCTCTCATGCCACAGGATCAATCGGTCGAACAAGTCGTATTTGTCGACGTTTTTCCATGCCCAATACAGTGCCTTTGGGTTTACGTCCAACGCTATCCCTCTAAACTTTGGGTTTTCAAGCAACAGCGAAACTACGATACATCCGCTTCCTGTTCCCCAGTCGACTACAATCCCTTCATCCACCAACGAAAGGACGATCTCGACCAACGATTCCGTTTCTGGCCTGGGCACCAAAACGCCCTCGCCGACATAAAAATTTCTGCCGTAAAATTGAGCTTCGTTAAATATATAAGCCAAAGGCTCCTTATTGCATCTTCTTTCCAAGAGAGCATTTAAATATTGCAATTCGTAGTCGAATATTGGCCGTTCTTTATGGGCTATCAACCACGATCTATCACAGCCCAACACCTTACATAATAGTAAATCGCTCTCTACCGACGGCCCGGAAATACCCGCTTGTTTTAATCTGTCAATCACATACTCCCTTGCTTGAGAGAGAATCAACAGGTCCTACGCTCCCAAGAGCTTTAATTTTTCCATTTGGTCGGCCGTGGCCAGCGCGTATAACAACTCATCCAAATCACCATCCAAAATTTCGTCCAGGTTGTAAAGAGTCAAACCAATCCTGTGATCGGTGACGCGATTTTGCGGAAAGTTATAGGTGCGAATCCTTTCGGAACGGTCACCGCTGCCTATTTGACCCCTGCGCTCCGATGCCATTTCCTCCTGCTGTCGGCGAATCTCCACGTCGTATAATTTTGCCCTCAACAGTTGCATCGCCTTGGCCCTGTTCTTAAGCTGCGATCTTTCGTCCTGGCAGGTAACTACGATGCCCGTAGGGATATGGGTTATCCTTACGGCCGAATCGGTCATGTTCACATATTGCCCACCTGCTCCGCTGGCTCTGAAGGTATCTATCTTAAGGTCATCCGGACGAATCTCCACGTCGACCTCATCGGGCTCGGGCAATACAGCAACAGTGGCAGTGGAAGTGTGTATACGCCCACTTGCTTCCGTAACGGGGACGCGTTGGACGCGATGGACTCCGCTTTCATACTTCAATACGCTATACGCACCTTGCCCTTCGACCCTGAAGACAATTTCTTTATAGCCGCCAATGCCAGTCTCGTTGGCCGTCAAAAGTTCTACTTTCCACCCCTTTCGTTCGGCATAACGTACATACATCCTGTAAAGATCGGCTGCAAAAAGGGCTGCCTCCTCGCCTCCGGCACCGGCTCTTATCTCCACAATCACGCTTCTTTCGTCGTTCGGATCCTTGGGCAAGAGAAGAAGGGCCAGCTCCTTTTCGAGCTCTTCTACGGTATCTTTGAGCTGATTTGCCTCTTCTCTGGCGAGCTCTCTCAGGTCTTCGTCATCCTCTTCGGTCAAGGCGAGCGCCTCTTCCAACCTCTTTTGAGCTTGTCTGTACTCCCTGTATTTTTCCACGACCTTTGACATTTCAGAATGTTCCTTCGCCAGGCGCTGTAACATTGCCGGATTGGAGATGACATCGGGATCGCTTAACTTCGTCTCCAGCTCTTGGTATTTCCGTTCCAAATCATCCAATTTTTCGTTCAAATTATCCACCTATATCATCACCTCCCCTTGAAGGGAAGAGCCTCTCTTAATTTAGCAATTCTTCCATACTGCCATATGGTTCTCCGCAGGGATTGACCTCCTCGCACTTGCCCTTTGTAATGCAACTCGGACCGGCGATGTCGAATATCCCCCCTGCGACCCCTCTGACCTCTGTCAACATCAACTTCGCAAGCCTGCGTATCTCCCATTGAGCTCTCTTACACAGCCTGAGACTGAAGAAATGATGCAATTCCCTGGCGTTCATAGTGACAACTATCCTCGTCTCCCAAGCATTGGGCAGGAGATACCGCGCATCCTCCAGAGGAATACCCGACTCTACCAAGGATTTGTAGGCTTCATGGGCATAGCGAATAGCTTCTTTGAAAATCGATAGTGCCCGAGCATCAACTTTCACGGAATCCGGAAGGATATACCTTGCTTCATCCATCGAGACATATCTTTGGCTTTGCTGACTGTAACTTGCTATGCGATGACGCACTAGCTGATGCGAGCAAGCCCTGCTGATGCCGTCGACGGCAAAGGTAAAAGAGGCATGTTCAAGCGGTGAAAGATGACCAGAATTTATCAACTTCCTGATAAAAAGACCGCTCTGCCTCTTTCCCTCTCTAAATTCAACCACTAAATCTTCGGCCGTGGACGGACTGTAACAAAGTCTCGCTGCTGCAGCGACAACATCGTCGGGCATGGGCGTGAAGGTAAGCAGTTTAACCCTTACGCTACTCTCCATCGTTCGACTGTACGTAATCCGTTCCTGCATATTTCTTGCGGAACTTTTCGAGCTGTCCTGCTTCTGTCACCAGAAAGCCCCTCTTTCCGGTGTAAAAGGGGTGACAATTGCTGCAAACCGATACGCGGATTTCCGATTTAGTGGACCTCGTCTCAAAGGTATTGCCGCAGGCACAACTTACTTTGCAAACATCGTATTTTGGATGTATATCCTTTTTCATCTAAAATCCCTCCATTTTCTACATTCATAATTATAGAGCAAAGAGCAATTTACCACACTCAACAAGGACCTGCAAGCCTTCTCTTTGTTCAAATGTGCATGACGCCCAAACCGCACCTGTCGTGGTGAGCGGCAGCATGATAGGCACTGTCACCAATTATAGCAACTCCTATCCATTTTTTGCTTCGAACAATGGCCAATTTTGCTCCAACGCTCGCTTCCAACAGGCAAATCGGCAAAAAACTGTTTATTGCTTCCATCGAGGCGTGCATTAGAGCGTGCATTTCGCTACCCGTCTTCTTGACCACATTGCCGTTTAGCGCCGCCCCGACCAGAGAACGCGTCAATTTGCCGGATATGTTACCGACTAAACCTCCTACTTCCGTAGCCACAGCTCTCCAGCCGAGCCTTTTGATCTGCTCCTTGAGATATTCTTCCTCGTTTTTATTAGTCGTGGCAGCTAGCAAAACCGCAACCCTTCCAACCTGGCTCTCCTGACGGATATCGTAGGACACCTCGAGAGTGCCCAGTATTTCTTCGTCCTCTCCCAGCTCTTCGACAGCCTCTCCAAACCTTTCGCTCTCTTCTCTTTTCTCCAACATCGAACCATCGCTCCTTCGCATCACTTTTATCTTGTTAAATCAAGCAAACGAGTCTTGAAATATACCGTCTTATCGTTTATATTTTAAAATAACATAGAGTTTTGTGCATTAGGTGGCAATAAGATCTATCAATAACAATGAGGAGGGGATCAAATGAGAATAAGATAAGTTTTGTTAATGGCTTTGGTTGTAGGTCTCGTCTTTTCGGTAGGCACGGCTCAGGCCAAGACCTTTGTTTCCATCGCCACGGGCGGCACGGGAGGGACCTATTACCCGATAGGCGGAGGTATTGCCGACGTAGTGAGCCGTTATGCGGAAGACATCCAGGCCACGGCAGAAACCGGAAATGCCGCAGTTGCCAACCTGAACCTGCTTGGAACCCACAGCATCGAGTTTGCCTTCGTACAAAACGATACAGCCTGGTGGGCTGCTAGGGGCGAAATAATGTTTAAAAATGCCTTTCCCAATATCAGGGCAATAGCAACCCTCTATCCGGAAACCAATCACCTGGTTGTGATGAAAAAGGCCAACATAAAAAAACATTTACGACCTGAAGGGCAAGAGGGTCTCCGTGGGAGCCCCTGGTTCGGGAACTGAAGCGGACATGCGCTGCCTTCTGGATATCGCAGGAATCAAATACGATGACATGAAAGTGGATTTTCTCGATTTCAACAACACCGTTGACCGCATGAAGGACGGTCAGCTCGATGCCGGATTCGTCGTCGGAGGCTATCCTGTGGCTGCCATAATGGACCTTGCTACCACCCACGATGTCGATCTGGTGAGTTTCGACGATGATTTCTTAGCCAAGCTGCAGGAAAAATATCCGTTCTACATCAAAGACACCATTCCTGCCGGCACCTATAAGGGGATAGATCGCGACGTTCAAACTCCCGCGGTCATGGCCATGCTGGCTGTCGATGCCGACGTTCCCGAAGAAGTTGTGTATCAATTCACCAAAGCGCTTTGGGAGCATATCGATGAGGTACAGCGCGTTCACGCCAAGGCCCAGCTAATAACCCTTGAGACCGCATTCGACGGATTATCGGTTCCTCTTCACGACGGAGCTATTCGCTACTACAAGGAAATTGGACTGGAGATACCTGAGGTGAAATAAGGATACTCAAATCGCTATAAACATAACGGGGAAGCCTCCGCTTCCCCGTTATGCATGTGTACTTAAAACAACCCCGTTATGTTCCCCTCTTCGTCTATGTCTATGAACTCTGCGGCAGGCTTTTTAGGAAGGCCCGGCATGGTCATTATGTTACCGCATATGGCAACGACGAAGCCGGCTCCCGCCGACAGCCTCACTTCCCTTACCGTTAGCTTGTATCCTTTAGGCCTTCCAAGCTTTTGAGGGTCGTCGGATATGGATAGCTGGGTCTTCGCCATGCAGACGGGAAGACCGCCGAAGCCCTTTTTCTCCAGGTTTTTTATGGTTTTTAAAGCCTGAGAGGAGTATTCCACGTCCTCTGCTCCGTAAACTTTGGTCGCTATGGTCCTCATCTTTTCCGTAAGGGGAAGGTCTAACTCGTAGAGGGGTTTGTAGCTTTTTTCCTCTTTCGTAGCCTCCAAGACCTTTCTTGCCAGATCTATGCCTCCCTCTCCTCCCTTCTCCCATACCTCGGAAAGGGCTATCCTGGCGCCTCTTTCCTCCGTGGCCTTCATGACCATCTCTATCTCCCCATCAGTGTCGGAGTTGAACTTGTTTAAT
>DGDP01000087.1 GCA_002385485.1 Acetomicrobium sp. UBA3949
AGCTTTCGTTAAGATCGAGAACGGTCAGAGGGGAATGATACATATTTCGGAGATATCTCAAGGCTACGTGAAAAAAGTGGAAGATGTACTTTCCTTGGGCCAGGAAGTCGAAGCCAAGGTGATAAAGATAGATGAAAGAGGTCGCATAGACCTTTCTTTGAAAGCTCTTGGTTCCGCCGGGGAACGGGCTGAGCTTCAGGCTAAAACTTCCCATCAGCACAACGAGGATGATTTCGAGAAAAAGCTGATGAAGTTCATGAAGCTGAGCGACGAAAAGATCTCCGATCTCTATCAAAAAATTGGAGACGGTAAAAAAAGTGGCAAGCGCAAGGCCGGAAGCAAAAGGTAGGAAACTTCAAAACAACCTTTCAAAAATAAAGGGGCTTTTACAGCCCCTTTTATATATTCAGCAAATCTTCCCCGGGGACGAAAGGGTTATTTTGGGCCAAATGAGGGGCAGAAATTTCAATTCCTCCATCGCCGTTGGAATTGTAAAGCGTTGCAGATTGGGCAAACCTCAAGTTTTACTCTGTGCCCCCTTATTCAAATTAAAGCCCTTTCCCACCACCTTTTGGCTGTCCTGTCCCTATCTGGTCGATAAGTGCGGCAAAGAGGAGGCTGCAGGGGGAGTAAAGCAGCTCGAAAGTTACGCCAAAAATTATATCGATTCGGAAAGATGGATTAATTTTAATGTAAAACACAGCGTCATTAGGCTTTTTTTGTTGTCGGAGGGAGAAAAGTTGTTTCTGTCTAAAGTAGTCAAAAACATATTTGACAGGCTCCGCCTCTCCGGCATTGGCGGTATCGGTTCTCCTGTTGGAATGAGAATGAAATGCCTGCACCTTCAGGTTGCCTCATGGCTCGCCCTTGGAGAGCATCCTGCGGAAGGTTGGCTTAAGGGTCGCCTCGCAGAGCTCGAGTGCGATAATCCCGATAGATATTGCACTTAATTGGTTTGGAGATGAACATTTTGTATCGTTACGCTACTATAGATATAGGGTCTAATTCCTTGAGATTTCTGGCTGTGGAAAGTTGTGCTGACAGTTTGTATTATCTCGATTCCGGGATCTGGACGGTTCGTTTGGCCGAAGGAATGGGAATGGGCAAGTACGAAATTAAGGAAAGGGCCCTGGAAAGGACTATGGTTGCTTTGGAAGAGGTTTGTCATCGGCTGGACCGACTGTCCGTATCTTTAAAAAGGAGGCTTTTGTTTACTACCGAGTCCTTTAGATCCTCTCTAAACGTTTCGGATGCAATGGGTCTTATCGAGGAACGAGCGGGTTTGAAGGTCAGAATTTTAGAGGGTTGGGAAGAGGCTTTTTACAGCTTTAAGGGGGCTCTGCTGGGGACAGGGCTGAGCGATCCTCTCGTTTTCGACTTGGGAGGAGGCAGTTTGGAGATTTCGGATGGAAAGAAAGGCTTTTCTTTGCCCATGGGAGCTTTAAGGGTTAAAAACCTCTTTGGCGAAGACGAAGAGGCGATAAAGGATTACGTCAGGTCCGGCCTAAAGGGTCTATTCGAAAAGCCTTCAAGGAGAGAAAGCGCAAAATCATTCATTGGGGTGGGGGGAACTTCCTCTGCAGCCGTAATGATCTTGAAAAAAATAGCCGTCAATTCCTATCATCCGTCGAAGGTCCACGGAAGCATGGTGAAGGTCGACGATATAAGGAATTTGATCCTAGCTTTGAGGAAAATGAAGCCGGAAGAGAGAAAATCTGTAGCGGGCTTAGAGCCAGGCAGATCGGATATTATAGTGAGCGGGCTTTGCGTAATAGAGGCCCTTCTTGAATTTTTCGGGGCAAGTTGTTATTTTCATAGCGAGTGCGACCTTCTCTGGGGATTGGCGGCAGAGATGGTCGAAAGCCGTGAGGCGAAAAAACTGCACGATGTAGTTTGGAGGTGTAGGTGAGGTTGTGGAAAGGTCGGTTTAGTGAAGATACGGCAGATGTGGTGGTGAATTTCACCCAATCCCTGGATATGGATTGGGATCTTGCCGAAGCCGATATAGAGGGAAGCAAAGCCCACGTAAGGGTTTTGGCATCGGCCGGCCTGATAACGGAAGAAGAGAAAATGGCCCTATTGAAGGGTTTGGATCAGGTGTTGAGTGAGATAAAAAACGGGATCTTTAAGCCTTTGATGGAGCTTGAGGACGTCCATATGAATATAGAGGCCCGCCTGACCGAGATTTTGGGTGAAAGGGGCAAAAAGCTTCATACGGGAAGAAGCCGCAACGATCAAATAGCTACGACGTTACGCATTTTTTTGAGGAGGCAGCTCGTCGGAATAGGAAGTAAAATAAGAAATCTCCTCGAGTCTTTGTTGAATAGCGCCGAAAGGCATATCGATTTCGTGGTGCCGGGATATACCCACTTGCAGAGAGCTCAACCCATAAGCATGGGGCATTATTGGATGTCCCATTTTTGGGCTTTTCACCGAGATTTTTCGCGTCTCATGGCAGCGCTTGAAGCGCTGGATGAGTGTCCTTTGGGTTCTGCGGCTCTGGCGGGATCCACTCTTCCTTTAAATAGGCATTTATCGGCGGAGTTGCTCAAATTTTCTAAGCCTACAGAAAACAGCATCGATTCAATAGCAAGCCGCGACTATTTAGCGGACTTTCACCACTTTGCGTCGATGTTCTCAATTCACTGCAGCAGATTGGCGGAGGATCTGATAATATACAACACCGATGAATTTGGTATAGTTAAATTGCCCGATTCCTTTTGTACAGGTTCCAGCATAATGCCGCAGAAGAAAAATCCTGACGTTCTCGAACTGATTCGCGGTAAGGCCGGACAGATTCTGGCCGGCTACGTCGATCTTCTAGTTGTGTTGAAAGGCCTTCCTCTGGCGTACAACAGGGATTTGCAGGAAGACAAGAGGAGCTTAATGAGGAGTCTGCGAACCCTGCACGGCATTTTAGATGTCTTGCCCCAACTTATTTCAAAAATAGAAATTGATCTCACGGCAGCGTCGAGGGCCCTTGAAGATGGCTACATCCTGGCCACGGATATAGCGGAATTTCTTGTTTTGAAGGGAGTACCCTTCAGGAGCGCCCACGAATTGGTGGGAAAGGCCGTGAAGTGGTGTTTAAAAGAAGGCAAAAGCTTTTCTGCTCTCTCAATGGAGGAGTGGCGAAACCTTATACCTCAATTTGACGAGAATATCTTCGGATGCTTAAACCCCAAATCATCTGTGGAAAGGCGCAAGACCTACGGGGGGACTGCCTTTTCTGAAGTGAAGCGACAGGTGGAAAAAGGGAAGGCTTTGTTGAGGGAAATGGAAAAAAATTTGGCGACCTGGGGCGAAAAATGTTGACTATTTCTTCGACCTGTGATAATTTCCTATTGCTCGGTCGGAGCAGTACGAGGTAGTTTGAATGAGGGGGCCGTTAGCTCAGGTGGCAGAGCACCGGACTTTTAATCCGGGTGTCGCAGGTTCGAATCCTGCACGGCTCACCAGAAATCAGTTCCTGACAGCCTTTTTGGCCTGTCGGGAATTTTTTTGTGCCTATTTAGGAGCGTCGGACTGGATTTTATAAGGCAGTGCTTTAGATGACTCCTAGAAATTCGCATCTTTCCGAAATGTAAGGACTTTCCTCCCTTCCTGTTGTGTAATATGTTTTTATTCCAGTTAGTTTATATTCTATTTCTCAACGATATTCAAGTCCGGCGTTTATCTTTCATGGGCGGTTTGCGTCTCCGGCAGTTGTGGCCGGTAAACATGAAAAGCTGCTGTCCAGACGCCTTAGAAGGCCTCAAAAAGAGGAAAGACGATGAATGTATCGTCTCGATCGAAGACGACGTCTTAAAATGGCTCCTGAAGCTATCAGGCAAAAGTATGTTCAACCTTACGACCTGCGACATGCCTTTGACCTTTTTGCCTGGGGAAAGGTTGGAGATCTGCTGTCGTTGCAGCGCATCATGGGACATACCGATCTTGCAATGACCAAACGTTACGTAGCCGACACGCTAGGCGACATAAAAGAGCAACATGCCCTGCCTCGCCTGTCAACAAGCTTGTGTCGGTGGGGAAGAGGGTCGGGAGAGTGAAGTCAGCCCTCTAGGGCTCAAAAATGCCTTTACCAATTAAGCACCCACTTGATACATGAACATCCGTGAAGAGTAATTAACAACCCTCAAAGCTAAATTTTCCGTTAGAGTAACATACAAGGTGTTTGATATTAATTTAATAAAATTTGCGGGTTTACAATTTGGCCTTCTTGGTTTATAATAACCATGTTTGGTTATGAATAACCTATAAGGAGGAGTAAGAATTGGATTTTGAACATCTAGTAAGTTTGCGAGATATTGATTTTTCGGATGTAAGCCGGGAAATTCATAATTACCTGCTCGAACAGTCAAACGACTATTCTGATGACCCTCTGGCTCATGCAGCGATTGCCGCCATTTTATACCTCATAAATGATTCGAATGTGTCCGGTATATCTAAAGCAGACATTTCCGATATCATCAAATCTAGGATTAAAGAGGAATCTGTTTCTTATTACTTAAGCGAGATTGCAGGACGTCATGAGCAATTTATTACTGAAAAAGCTAATATGTATCCATCGGATAAATTATTAGCTCTCTTGCTTTATGATGAGCAGTGGGACTTTAGCAAAAGTTCTTATTACAATACTCCAGACACCCTTTGTGACTTGGTTTGTGCCTTACTGAACATTGATCAAAGCGATAAAGTCGCCGATTTTGGATGCGGAAAAGGGAACTTCCTCATCAATGCCTATTTTAAAAACCCTCATGCAACATATACCGGCATCGAGATAAATGGCAAAGTGTCAACATACTTAGCTCTTCGAAAATCAATAGCAGAACTCCCCTTTGATGTTGAACAAACAGATATCTTTGCTCAACCAAAAAACAATAATAAATATGACAAGATATTCTGTGATTGCGGACTTGGAGTTAGAATGAGCGATTTAAAAATGTCGATAGTTCAGGACCCTGCCATTAAAGATCTTCTCAGCAAAGTGCCTTACTACGCTTCAGGTCAATGGGCTTATGCGTTAGCAATTCTCCAAAGACTTGAAAAGCATGGACGTGCCATTGAAATTATGGGAAGTGGGTCGACTTTTAATGAGCTAGATCGGCCTTTACGAAAGTACTTCATCGATAGGGGTTATATAGAGAGCATTATAATTTTACCAAAGAAACTGTTCAGCTTTACGACTATAAGTGTTGTTTTGATTGTCTTTAGCCATGACAACAAAACGATAAACATGATTGATGCAACTGAAATGTATTCTAAGGGTAGGCGAAATATTTACTTCTCAAAGGAAAACATCGAAGAGATTCTAAACCTTATAGGCAGATCAAGTAGACATAGCACAGTAGTGCCTTACGAAAAAGTTATAGAAGAGGATTATCAACTATTTCCGCGTAGGTATATCGACATTGCTCCGGAAATAAAAAACGGTGCTCCTTTGGGCAAGTTGGTCAAGGAGATCAAACGTGGCATTCACATAAGAGCCAACCTTCTGGACGAGTTAATATCAACCGATGAGACTGATGTTCAATATCTGGCTCCAAAAGACATCGATGATGGATTTGTAGCAGAAAAATTGCCTTACCTAAAACAGATAGAGCCAAATTGGAATGACTACTGTATAGAAGACAGGAATGTCGTTTTATCCAAAAATATTGCTCCGTTAAAAGTTGCAGTTGTTAACGTGCCTAATGGGAAGAAGATCGTTGCCTCAGGTAACTTCTACATCATTAGAGTCGATGAATCAAAGTTAAACCCCTATTATCTAAAGGCTTTCTTTGAAAGCGCTTTAGGCAAGGCCATGCTAAAGAACGCTTCAGTTGGCTCTGTATTGCAAACTATAAGTTTAGGGGATCTAAAAGCAATGATAATCCCGACAATATCTTTAGAAGAACAGAAAAAATTTGAACAACATTACACAGCTATAACAGATGATATTAAACTCTTAAACAGAAAGATAGATAAGTCGAAGACAGATCTTCGAGAGCTCATTAACAAGTTTAATGAGGAGGTTAGCCAATGGCGTTAGGTATAGAGGAGCTAGAACCAATTGTGGATGAGGTTTTAGAAAGAGTGCGGCAGGATCTGTTAATTGCCAATAGAACAGACACGTTGGATGAATATTTAAAGAAACTTGGATTTGGCGACCTCCTACGGTATGATTATACTGAATCAATCAGCTATCCAAACGGAATGATAGTTGTTTTGGGGGAGTCTAAAGCGAGCAAGGAACATCTGATTGGTGTCGGTCGAGATTGTGGACTTGATAAGGGTCGTTTTGAATTTTGCCTTAGCTACGAGGATATGAAGTCTTATCCATATCAAAAGCTTCAATACAACGCCAAGTATCGTGTTGTTTTAGTAGGTCCGATTCCACATAGCACTTGCAGCAAGGGTGATTTCTCAAGCGTAATTACAATGATGGAGAAAACTCCGGGATATCCTAGAATAGTTCGCCTAAGTTGCAATGGAGAGCTAAAGATTACAAAGAGCTGTTTCAAGAAAGTACTGAGCGATTTGATTAACGAGGGGTATCTTGCCCGTTCAATATAGCAACTTTTATACTAGAACTATATTGATTATATAGCTACAGCATTACAGTTAGTATATTCTGCGAAATAATAACATTCTATTAACGTCGTATAATCTAAGTATATTAGTGGTATTTATCCTACCTTACCTAAGCATATCGTCTAAACATTGCATGTTTGTATGTAATAAACGATATGAGATACCTCTGTATAGCCTTAACTGAGAGGCTTAAGATTGAAAATCGTTTAAGGTTCGGGCGTAAATTGGGCCGAGAAATAGACAAGAATAAGGCGAGAACAAAGGGTAGTATTATTGGTGGGTGCAAATGTGCCGCAGGGCAAAAGTAAGATAGCGAGCGACATAGGGGACGACAAAAAGCGTGGTCAAGGGCTCAAAATAGGGGCTTTGGATATTCAAAAATGGAGTTGGTGTAGGTGGCACGAGGAAAGAAAGTCAACAATAACAATCATGATGAGGCTTTAGAGAAGCAGCTTTGGAAGGCTGCCGACATGCTCCGCAAGAACATTGACGCTGCGGAATACAAACACGTAGTCTTAGGCCTTATGTTTTTACGGTACATATCAGAGGCCTTCGAAGAGTTATACATGAAACTTAAATCAGGCGAAGGGGAATACGAAGGAGCCGACCCGGAAGACAGAGATGAATATAAGGCAGAAAACGTCTTTTTCGTCCCAGCGGAAGCTAGATGGTCCTACCTACAATCAATGGCAAAACAGCCAGAGATAGGCAAAATTGTAGATAATGCAATGGATGTGATCGAAAAAGAAAACCCATCACTTAAAGGAGTCTTGCCCAAGGTATACGCTCGGGGCAACCTAGACCCAACAAGCCTCGGCGGGCTAATAGACCTTTTTAGCAAAACTTCCCTTAAAGAGGCTAAATCGAGAAGTGGCGATGTTTTAGGCCATGTATTTGAGTATTTTTTAGGAGAGTTTGCCCTTGCAGAAGGAAAAAAGGGAGGGCAGTTCTATACGCCGCGAAGCGTCGTCGAACTATTGGTTGAGATGCTTGAGCCATATAACGGCAGGGTGTTTGACCCATGCTGC
>DGDP01000004.1 GCA_002385485.1 Acetomicrobium sp. UBA3949
GAAAAGGCCCGCGAGGTAAGGGATACTTCTCTGAGGGTGCCTCACGGCGAAGGTGGCAAGGTCGTAGCCGTTAAGCGGCTTTCCCGGGATGAATACAGCGATGATCTTCCTCCCGGAGTCAACGAAGTGGTCAAGGTATTTTTGGCCCAAATCAGAAAAATTACCGTGGGAGATAAGATGGCAGGACGCCACGGTAACAAAGGGGTTGTGTCCAGAATCTTGCCCGTGGAAGACATGCCTTATTTGCCCGATGGCACCCCCGTAGATGTGGTCTTGAACCCGCTTGGCGTTCCCAGCCGAATGAACTTGGGCCAAGTTCTTGAGACCATATTAGGGTTTGTGGCCTATCACAACGGATGGAGCGTTGCGACTCCCGTCTTCGAAGGTGCCTCTGTGGACGAGATATTCAAGTATATGGAGGAAATTCGGGATCGCAAGCTTCCCGATCTCACCAGGGACGGAAGCATCGTCCTTTACGACGGGAGGACGGGCGAACCCTTCGAGAATAAAGTTACCGTGGGATATATGTACATGCTCAAGCTGATCCATCTTGTCGACGACAAGATCCATGCCCGATCCGTTGGCCCCTATAGCTTGATAACGCAACAGCCTCTGGGAGGAAAATCTCAATTTGGCGGACAACGCTTCGGAGAAATGGAAGTTTGGGCCCTGGAAGGATATGGCGCATCTCACATATTGCAGGAGATGCTCACCATCAAATCCGATGATGTGCAGGGACGTCTCAAGACATTCGAGAGTATAGTCAAAGGTCAAAATATAGGAAACCCCGGTGTGCCCGAGAGCTTTAGGGTACTTGTAAAAGAGCTTCAGGGATTGGGCCTTGACGTGCAGGTCCTTTACGACGACGACAGTGTTGGCTACGTTGAGGAGGAAGAGCAGAATATAGTTGAAGTGAAGAAAGAGACGGAGAAAAAACCTCAGACAAAAAAGGAAGAGGCAAAGATAGGTTTGGAAGCCAGGATCTTCGGCGATCCGGACGATGACGAAGCAGAAGTGGACCCTGAGGGGGATGATGCGTAAATGAACAATCGCGAAATTGTAGGCGTTCGAATCAAGTTGGCAAGTCCCGAAAGGATAAGGGAACTGTCAAGCGGCGAGGTAAAACGCCCTGAGACGATAAATTACAGGACCCTTAGGCCCGAAAAGGACGGTCTTTTTTGTGAGCGCATATTTGGACCTGTAAGAAGTTACGAATGCGCCTGTGGGAAATACAAGCGGAACGGCCCTAAATTTAAGGGCATAGTGTGTGACCGCTGTGGAGTCGAAGTTACCGACAGCAAGGTGAGAAGGGAGAGGATGGGCCATATAGAGCTTGCCTGTCCGGTCGTTCACATCTGGTATCTGCGCGGCATCCCGAGCAGGTTGAGCCTGTTTTTAGGAACGACATCTAAAGATCTGGAGAGAGTGGTGTACTTCGCCCCTTTAAGGCGAAGGGAAATCCTCTACAAAGTAGTCATGGAGGGCAAAAGGCCCGATCTGGTCAAAAAAGGAGATCTCATACCTGCCTGCGAAGAGCGCATACACAGGCACTACGATCCTAAATTCAAAGCTGAGGAAGCGTATCGTATCACTAGAGTAGACGATTTGCCCTTAAAAGAGGGGGATATACTTTCGGCCCAACAGGTATCTCGCTATCGAACGGAGTACGGCGATGACCTTTTTAAAGTCGAGCCGGCTTACACGATCACCGAGATAGAAGAAGCCAATTTCAGGGTTGGTGATGTGGTAAGCCAGGGCGACATCGAACGACTCCAAAGACATGGCGTCAAGGTCGAATTCCAGAGGGCGACTATCAAAAACCAGGAGGCCTTTATGGTCGTCGCTGCCGTGCGCCTGCCCTTTTCTAAGGACGATGTGGTTTCGGCTTCCGAGTTGCAGCTTTATATGAAAAACTATCCTGGCAGATTTACCTCTCAGCAGGAGACGGTGACCATCGAGGATCCTTCATATATAGTGATAGACGGAAGCGATTCGCCCTTTGAGCAGTGCGACATCATAGTCGAAAGAGAACAAAAGCTGTGCAAGGCTTACGACAAGGACTTCGCAGCAGGCATCGGGGCGGAAAGCATTTTAGAGTTACTCAAGAACATAGATATAGACGAGTTGGCCATATCCCTTAGAGAAGAGATCGCGAATTCGACGGGCCAAAAGAAGCGCAAGCTGATAAAACGTCTTCAAGTTGTGGAAGATTTCAGGAAGGGCGACAGCAAGCCGGAGTGGATGATCATGAGCGTTCTTCCCGTCATTCCCCCGGATTTGCGCCCCATGGTGCAGCTCGACGGCGGCAGATTTGCCACTTCCGATTTGAACGACCTGTACAGGAGGGTCATCAACAGGAACAACCGTCTGAAAAAGTTACAGGAACTCCGAGCCCCGGAGATGATCATAAGAAACGAGAAAAGAATGCTTCAAGAGGCCGTGGATGCCCTAATAGACAATGGACGGGTTGGTAAGGCCGTTTTGGGCGCAGGCAACCGTCCCCTTAAGAGCTTGACCGATTTGCTCAGGGGGAAGAAGGGACGCTTCCGTCAGAACTTGCTGGGCAAGCGCGTCGACTACTCGGGCAGGTCCGTAATAGTCATTGGTCCGGAACTCAAGCTTTACCAGTGCGGTTTACCAAAGGAAATGGCACTGGAGCTGTTTAGGCCTTTCGTAATGCACAAGCTTATTGAGAAGGGCATAGCCTCAAACGTAAAGGGCGCAAAGCGCGTTATAGAGCGCAGGAGAGATGAGGTATGGGAAGCCCTGGAAGAGATAATCAAAGACCATCCCGTTATGCTCAATCGCGCGCCCACTTTGCACCGTCTGGGAATTCAGGCCTTTGAGCCCCTGCTAATGGAAGGCAAGGCTATAAGGTTTCATCCGCTTGTCTGTACCGCCTTTAATGCCGACTTCGACGGAGACCAGATGGCCGTTCACGTTCCTCTTTCTTTGGAGGCTCAAGCGGAGTCTAGGATATTGATGCTGGCGGGACACAACCTGTTGTCGCCGGCTCACGGTAAACCTATAGTGACGCCCACGCAGGATGTCGTTTTGGGGATATATTACTTGACTGCAATGACCGAGGGGCGCAAGGGAGAGGGTATGGTTTTCAGGGATATTGAAGACGTATTGACGGCTCTGGATCACGGAGTGGTCCACCCCCACGCAAAGGTGAAGATGTTGTGGGACGGGCAGCTGATTGAGACCTCGCCGGGAAGGGCGTTATTTAACAGCATGCTTCACTCGTCGTTGAGGTATATCAATAAACAGATTGCCAAAAAGGACCTGGGGGCCCTGCTGGATATGGCCTTCGACCGAGTAGAACACGAAGACCTGGTCAAGATGTTAGATGACGTTAAACTTCTGGGCTATCGATGGTTTACCAAATCTGGAGTTTCCCTGAACATAGATTCGATCGTCATCCCTCCCGAGAAACAAGAGATTGTCAGGGAAGTAATGGAAAAGGAGAGCGAGCTCAACAACCAGTACGGCATGGGCATCCTCACCGAGGACGAATATTTGAGGCAAACGGAGCTTCTCTGGACGGAGGCCGCAGCCAAAATCGCGGACTGCATTTTGGAGCATATGGATGAATTAAATCCACTTCGCATGATGATAGATTCCGGCGCTCGCGGCAGCAAGAGCCAGGTCTCCCAGATGGCGGGCATAAGGGGAGTCATGGCCGATCCTTCCGGTAAAGTCATCGACTATCCTATCGTTTCCAACTTTAGGGAAGGGCTGAACATGTTGGAATACTTCATTTCCACCCATGGCGCCAGGAAGGGGTTGGCCGACACGGCATTGAGGACAGCCAAGTCTGGTTATTTGACGAGACGACTTGTCGATGTGTCGCAGGACATCATTGTCCTCGAGGAAGATTGCGGCACAGATCAAGGCGTCTACATCACTCCTCTGCTTCAGGACGACAAGGTCGTGATCCCTTTGAACGAAAGGATTTACGGCAGGACGGCTCTGGAGGATGTGCGCCATCCTGTCAATGGGACTGTTTTAGTCGGGGCGGGCGAGATCATAGATCAGGAAAAGGCCGACGCCATAGAGGCTGCGGGAGTAAAGGGCCTCTGGGTCAGAAGTCCCATGACTTGCGCATTGCGCAATGGCATATGCCAGAAATGTTACGGCCTTGATTTGGCTACGAGAAAGCCCGTAGCCATAGGCGAAGCCGTGGGAGTCGTGGCAGCTCAGTCCATCGGTGAACCCGGTACCCAGCTTACCATGAGGACTTTCCATACCGGTGGCGTGAGGATTACGGGCGAGGACATCACTCAAGGTCTTCCCAGGGTGGAACAGCTCTTTGAAGCGAGAAAGCCAAAGAAGACGGCCTTACTATCCGAGGTCGACGGGGTCGTAACTGAGATTCGAGAGATGGAGGGCAAAAGAAAGATCGTCATACAATCCGCCGACAACCCCGACGAAAAGATGAGCTTCAACGTCTCCACGGCTCAAATGCTCCTCGTCGAAGAGGGAGACGAGGTCAAGAAGGGCCAAGTGCTGACCGAAGGTTACATCGACCCCCAGCAGTTGATGGAGGTCAATGGTATCGAGGCCGTGCACGCCTACATGGTGGACGGCATCCAGGAGGTTTACAAATCTCAAGGCGTCTCCATAAACAATAAACATATAGAGGTAATATTGCGCAAGGTTGCGCCTGTCAACAAAGTTCGGATAGCCGATGAAGGAGATACCTCCTACGTGGTTGGTGAAATAGTGTGGATCGACGAGCTGGAAGGGGAAGTCCGGGAAATCAGAGAGCATAACCAGCGATGCATAGATGATTCCGTAGCCATGTTGAAGGGTAAAATCCTCAAGGATGTTATCGGCAAGGGGTCGCTGGACCATGCCGCTCAGTACAAAGGAGAGGCTCTCGACGAAGGGGCCATTAAGATCCTGTTGCAACCAGGAACAGCCCTTACTGAATTGATAGTTGAAGATGAGGGAGAATTAATAAGGGTTATAGTGGGCGAATCCCTTTTCAGACGCGAGCTTGAAGGGTTGGAGCTCGTCGAGGATTACGAATCCGGCGATGGCGTGAAGATCGATGCCGGGAGTTCGCTTTCGATGAAACAGCTTACACTTATCACCAAAGACCTGCGAAGGCCCTTGCAGATCCTGGATACGGACAAGCTCTTCTCCCTTTGTGACGTTACCTACTTAGCCGAGGATGTTGTAAGCGGCGATACGGTTATAGCTGTCAAGGATGCTCTTTTGACAAGGGAAGCCGCTTTAAAAATAAAGGAGAGCTTCATTAAAGAAATCAAGGTATGGAAGGCCCCCGAGACGATAGATCTGCCCGATGCCATCCAGGAATACCTGATCAGCAAGATATGGGGCAGGCCGCTTGGCAAGGTTATTGATGCCAGCGGAAACGAACCCATAGATGTCCCGCCTATAGTGGACGGCAGCATTGTTCGCGGTATAATTGAAGGCGATATAACGGCTATAGAGGCTGACGGCGAGATATATTCGCGCCAGAAAATACTTCACAGCGTCCTTACCGAAAAAATTTACGGAAAGGTCCTGCTCGAGCCTGTTAAGGATAAGTTGGGGAACGTTGTCGTACCTGCAGGGACAGAAGTCAATCAGCAGGTTCTAGAACGCCTAACCGAGCTGGAGCCGACGAAGATCGTCATCAGGCCGATACTGGCGTTGTCTCAAGTCGAAAGGCTTATACAAAAGGTGACCTTCGTGAGAAAACTTCGCCAGGAGCCGATATGGAAGCCGGTATTATTGGGCATAACTAAGGCTGCTCTTGCAACGGACAGTTTCCTTTCGGCCGCGTCCTTCCAACAGACGGCTCAAGCGTTGGCATCGGCTGCCGTTCGCGGCGAAGTCGATTACCTTAAAGGTTTGAAGGAAAACGTCATAATAGGACACTTGATACCTGCTGGAACAGGCGCTACCGTGAATCGCAACTTCGAGGTAGTCGAAGTGGAGAGGGAGCCCGTTTTCGAATCCGTTTCGGCGGATCGAGCGGGGTAGGAGCCTCGTCAAGTGGGTTCCGAATAAAAGGGGCCCACTTGACATTGCGCTTCGGCGTTGTTATTATTCCTCGGTGCCTTATGTCACGAGAAGGTGGTTTATTGTGCCCTTACAGGAGCTGGCCGCTGGCAAACGCGTAGTTGGTGCCAGAAGTGTCTATAGGAAGTTGATCAAGTCGGAGATCGTGAAAGTATTCGTCGCGCGTGACGCCGAAAAAAAGGTCATCGAATCAGTGCTCAAAGAGGCGGAAGCGAGGAGCATCCCGGTGGAATGGGCGGATGACTCTAAGATATTGGGAAGGGCCTGTTTGATCGAGAGGCCGGCGGCAGTAGCCGGCTTATTAATAGATCGAAGAACCAATAATATAAGATAGTTATTTTTAAGCAGATCGAAGGGGGGACATTTGTGGCTACCATCAATCAGCTGATACGCCAAGGGCGTAAGGAGAAGAAGAAGCGATCCGGTGCTCCGGCATTGCAGGGTAATCCGCAAAAGAGAGGAGTTTGCACGAGGGTCTATACCTGTCTCTTATACACATCT
>DGDP01000053.1 GCA_002385485.1 Acetomicrobium sp. UBA3949
ACACCTTCCGGCCCATTTTTATATTTCTAAAAGGGGGGAAATTTATGTTTAAAGTCTTAATAACAGAACATATTCACGAAGAGGGCTTGAAGGAACTCTATGAGGCACCTGACATCGAGGCAATCCTTCGGTTGAACATGTCGCAGGAGGAGCTTTGCGATGCCGTCAAAGACATCGACGCCCTGATCACCAGGAGCGGAACTGCCGTGGACAAAAAGCTGCTGGAAGCAGGCAAAAAGTTGAAAGTGGTAGCCAGAGTCGGAGTGGGGGTAGACAATATCGATTTAGGCGCTGCGAGCAAGAGGGGGATTATAGTGCTCAACTCGCCCACGGGTAACACTCTTGCCGCCACGGAGCTTACCATGGGGATGATATTTTCGATCGCAAGAAAAATCCCGCAGGCGAACAATTCACTGCTGTCGGGAGAGTGGAAGAGGGAGAAGTTTCTCGGGACCCAACTTTACGGAAAGACCCTTTTGATAGTTGGCCTGGGGAGGATAGGCTCCTCAGTCGCAACGCGGGCAAAGGCGTTGGGAATGGAGATATTTTGTTACGATCCATACATAAATCCGAAAAAGGCCGAAAACCTCGGAGTTAAACGTCTGGACGACCTAAGGGGAGCTTTATCCCTCGCAGATTTTGTAACCCTTCACGTGCCCCTGACGCACGAGACCAGAAACATGATCAACGAAGAAACTCTGAAATCTATCAAAAGAGGGGCATATCTGATAAATTGTGCCAGAGGAGGGATCGTAGACGAAGGAGCCTGTGCGAAGGCACTCAAGGAAGACAGGTTGGCCGGGGCTGCTTTCGACGTCCACGTCGTCGAACCGACAAAGGAAAGCCCCCTTTTCGACCCCGCCATAATAGAGAAGGTCGTCGTAACACCCCATATAGGAGCAAACACCAGGGAGGCCCAAAGAGCCGTCGCCGAGATCGTGGTAAAAAACCTCATAAAAGCGCTATCGGGCGAACCCTACGAAAATGCCGTAAACCTCCCCTATATGAAAAACAAGATGACCCTTCAGGAAAGGGAGTTTCTGTCGCTTGCCAGAAGGATGGGCATGATAGCGGCTTGTGTCATCAAGGAACACGTTGATGAAATCACCGTGGCCATGGCCGGACCCTTATTTGAAGAGGTCGAGATAAGCTTGCCCTTTGAAGTACCCTACAGATATATGCCCTTCACGGCAGCGGCTCTTAAGGGACTTCTCGAGGTAAGGCTGGGCCCTGAAGTGAACGCCATGTCGGCGCCTCTTCTCGCAAAAGAGCATGGTATAAGCGTCTTCGAGAGCAGGCGAGAGGCAAGGACGTATAAAAATGTACTTGCCATCGAAGTCAAATCTCAAAATAAGACCTTTTCCATGGCGGGAACGGTGACGGAAGAGGGCAAAAAGCGAATAGTAGGTGTAGATGATTACGAGATAGACTTCGTTCCAGATGGGTGGGTGCTACTTTTTTCCAACCACGACAGGCCTGGGGTCATAGGAAAGATAGGCACATTGCTGGGAGACTACGGAGTAAACATCGCAAACTTTGCCCTGGGAAGGAAAAACGGTAGCGGACTTGCCATCGCTGCCCTTCAACTTGACAGCAGCATTCCAAAAGAGGCAATGGAAAAGATCCAAAAAGATGCAGATTTAATCTGGGCCCACTTGATAAACCTCAAAGGAGAGTGAAGATGTTGCGATACTACCTCATGAGACACGGAGAAACGACCTGGAACGCCAAGGACGTATTTCAGGGAAAGCAGGACACGCCTTTAAGCGAAAAAGGCCTGCTTCAAGCCGAGCTTACGGCGAACCTCGCTTCCCGGATCGGAAAAGCAAGGATATGGTGCAGCCCCCTAAAGAGGGCATTGCAAACGGCACAACTCCTGGCCGAAAGGGGCGGATATGAGATACTCACAGAAAAGGGCCTGATGGAGATAGATCACGGCAAATGGGAACGCCTTCATGTGGAAGAGGTGAAACGTCTTTATCCGGAATCCTTTGAGATGTGGCACAAAAAGCCCGATAAGGTCGTAATGCCCGATGGCGAAAGCCTGAGAGACGTTCAGGAACGGGCCTTAAGGGTTTTGACCAAAATAAGGGAAAGCGGAGAAGAGCAGGCTATTATAATGACCCATGACGCCGTGATCAAATGTCTTCTCTGCCATTGGCTCGAGCTTTCCCTCTCGAAGTACTGGAGTTTCAAGTTCTCAAACTGCAGCGTATCCATAGTGGAGGAAGACGATAAGGGTAAGGCAGTCATCTTGCTCCTCGACGATGTATGCCACCTGAAGCAAGGCTGGACCTGGCCGGAACAAAAATCGGTGTAAATGGTTTTACAAATTCCTTAGGGCACAGCCTTGAGCATCCCTCCGTCAGCGATAATCGTCTGTCCCGTGATGTAGCTGTTGGCCTCGGAACAGAGAAACGCGGCCAGACGGCCATATTCCCGGGGATCGCCATACCTGCCCATGGGAATTTGTCTTAACATATTAGAGCGAACTTCCTCAGGCGAGAGGTTTTGGCGCTCTGCCGCTGCTTTATCCAGCTGCTCTATGCGATCCGTTTTGAACCTTCCTGGGCCAATAACGTTGACCAATATGTTATAGAGTGCCACTTCGCGGGCCAAGGTCTTCGTCATACCCACAACGCCGAGGCGGAATGTGTTTGAAAGTATTAAATTATCAATTGCCTCCCTGACGGAAGATGAGGTGGAATTGAGTATCCTGCCCCAGCGCATCTTTTTCATGTAGGGCAATACAAGTCTAGTCGTCCTGACAAAGCTCAGGAGGGTCAGCTCGAAAGCCCTTTGCCAGACATCGTCAGGAAAATCTTCGAACCTTCCCGGAGGAGGTCCGCCGGCGTTGTTCACCAGGACATGAATGGTGCCATACTTTTGAACGACAAAGCTGATAAGCTTTTCTATATCGCCGGATTTAGTTACGTCGCAGACGAAATGCAGAGGCTCTTTTCCGGTACTTTCTTTTATATCCCCCTTTGCAACCTTCAGCTTCTCTTCGTTCGTGGAGGAAATTACTACATTCGCTCCCTCCCTCGCGAGCTCCGTCGCAATGGCCTTTCCCAAGCCGGAACTGGAGGCCAGGACCAATGCTACCTTTCCTTCAAGCCCCATGTTCATGTGATTAGCCCCCCTTTTAACTATTCCCTTCTATCGTTTTTAAGCTTATCCGCTATGGACTTTATCATGTTCCAACACTGTAATAACCCGAGGACTGCGCCCAAAAGGGCACCCCAAAGGGGTATCGACCTGCCCAGTCCATATCTATCCTCAAAATATAAGCCCAAGTAGTAACCCAACAAGACGAACCCTACCATCAAAAGGGCAGCAGAGACAACCTTTGCGAAAATCGCTATATCTTCGAAATTTAATTTAAAATTCATTTTAAATTATACGCCCCGATCGAACAGCGAATCAATATTTTCCTCGAGAAACTTTACAAGCCTTTCGACTCTCTTGTCGTCCAAACCTCCTATGATCAACCTGCTTTCGTCTTGACTTTTCTTTACGACTACTTTAAGGCCGTGGCTTTTGCCGAGGGGCAGTTCAACGGTAGAGGTCTTCTTTCTTCTTGCATCGCCCGAGGCCTTAAGCCTGCTTATCTCATCCTCAAGCCTTCTCACCGACCAGGAATGGACCACGCACTTTCGGGCAAGGACTGTTTGATCATCTCCGGAGGACAATCCCGAAAGAGCTCTTGCATGGCCTTCTGATATCTTTCCCTCCTCAAGCAGCTTCTGTACCTCTGCAGGCAAGTCAAGTAAACGCAGCTTGTTCGACACAAGGGGGCGACTCCATCCCAGGCGGGAGGCCACCTCCTCATGTGTCATCTCAAACCTTTTTATCAGCTCCGAAAGGGACTTGGCCACTTCTATGGGCGACAGATCCTCCCTTTGGAGATTTTCTACGAGCGCCACCTCGAGGGACTGAGCATCATCCAAATCGACTATTACAACGGGAACTTCCTTAAGTCCCGCGATCTTCGCAGCTTTCCAACGCCTTTCGCCAGCCACAACTTCGTAACCTTCCCCGGCACGCCTAACTATTAGGGGCTGTAAAATGCCGTGTTCTTTGATGGACTCGGCCAGAGACGTCAAGCCCTCGTCGTTTATGCTTTGTCTCGGCTGAAAGGAAGAGGGTTTAATTTCGTCTATGGGCAAAAACCCCCGATCCTTTGAAGGGATCGCCCTTTTATCCTCGAAGGATGATCCTATTAGCGCTTCTAATCCCTTTCCTAAAGCTTTCTTGGATTTAGCCACCTTTCTTCCACCTCCTCGGCCAATGCCATATAGGCCTTGGCACCGATGCACTGGGGGTCATAGTAAATTACAGGTTGACCGTAACTTGGCGCTTCAGAAAGCCTAACGTTTCGCGGAATTGTCGTCTCGAACACGGCATCCGAAAAACGCTTTCGCACTTCCTCCGCCACCTCTTTAGAGAGGTTTGTACGGCTGTCGTACATGGTCAGGATGACACCCCCGATATGTAACCTTTCGTTGAGGTGGCGTCGCACCAGTTCGACGGTTCCAACGAGCTGAGACAGCCCCTCCAGTGCGTAATACTCGCATTGTATGGGGACTACCACCGTTTCGGCAGCAACCAGCGCGTTCACGGTCAAAAGCCCTAAGGAAGGAGGGCAATCTATCAGGATCAGGTCGAAATCCTTCAGCTTCGATAAGGCCTTAGCCAATCTGGTCTCTCTGCTCAACAGTCCCACCAGCTCGACCTCCGCCCCCGCCAATTCCAGCCTGGCCGGCAAGAGGTAAACCCCCTTCCACGTCGTTGAAGAGATCGCCTCATCGGGAGACGAGTCATTGATCAACACGTCATACACGCTTCGAGACAACTTTCCCTTATCGATCCCCAATCCGCTGGTACTGTGCCCTTGAGGGTCGAGATCCGCTACGAGCACCCTTCTCCCTTTATCTCCCAGGGCTGCCGCCAGGTTCACGCAGGAGGTGGTCTTGCCCACACCTCCCTTTTGATTTGCTACGGCTATAATACGCAAAAGGCTCACCTCCACCATGGCCTTCTTTCGGGGATGCCAACCCTTCTGGGAACGCTTATTTGTGCGTCCTTTACCTTCTTCCATGTAAATAAGTAAAGCTTCTTGCCCGCCACCTCATAGCTCCATATCTCAAGCCCCGACCACCCCAATTTCTCCTCTTTTCCCTCGAATTCTTCCAGCTCCTCAAATCCCTTTGGCCCCTTGAAGGCCATGCAGCTGCCGCCCCTTCTGACGAGGGGGGAAAAATATTCTAGAAGGACGCCCAGGTGGGAGACGGCGCGGGCAGCAGCCAAATCGTAGAGACCTTTATTTGAAGATGCGAATTCCTCCGCCCTGGAGCAATGAACCCTGACATTTTCCAGGTTTAAGCTGCGGACCATCTCCTCCAGGACGAGACATTTTTTCCCGACGCTGTCCAGGAGATCGATAAATACGTCGCTTCTGCAGACAGCCCATACGAGCCCCGGCAACCCCCCTCCCGTCCCGATATCCACTATTCGGACATTGGAAGGAATAAGCTGTAGGGCCGCGAGACAGTCCACGATATGTTCGTCGAATATGCACTTTGGGTCGGCAGGCCCCGTCAAACGGGCACGGCTATTTGCCAATCCCAGAAGCTTTGCATAGTCCATCAATTTATCTCTGTTAGCATCTATTATGCCTTCTAAGACGTCCGATGCTACTTCTTTCGTCATAACTTTCAAATCTTCCATCACCTCCTATCGATGATATACTATTTTTCAAAACCCTAACAACAGGCGATCTTTTTGCGATGCCTCCGTGATTTTATGTTATCATTATTATAGCGTGACAAAATTATCGAGGAATAGAAGACGAAGGGAAAGGGGAGATCGACATGTCCGATAAAATTATCTACGCTAGAGACGATAATTATCTTATAGTCCGTCTGAGAGACGGCGATGATTTTTTTGAAACGCTTCTGTCCTTGCTCAAAAAAGAGGACATTAAATCAGCCGTTTTAGTCTCTTCCGTAGGAATGATGAGAGACGTAGAGTTGGGCTGGTTTAGCGGGGAAGAGTACATAAAAAAATCCTTCGAAGAGCCGATGGAGCTTCTTTCGCTCACGGGTTCCGTAAACGAGACGGAGGAAGGGAAAATATTCTTACACCTCCATGCGGTATTAGGGTCTTCGGATTTGACGACTGCAGGGGGTCATTTGTTCAAGGCTACAGTGCACCAGACGAACGAACTGGTATTCCTGCTGCCGACAAATATATATTTGAAGCGGTTGAGAGAGGGAGAGGGATTGCTCAGGCTCTTCCCCGAGCGCAAGAAATAACAAGACCATGAAGAGCTTGGTTTTGCCAAAGGGCAAGAGGCGCTTGATTCTAAAGGCGCTTCTTGCCGCTTTTTTAATATGTCTTTACCTCTTTTCGGGCAATTTAGGAGAAAAGGAAGCTCTGGTAATCGACGTCATCGATGGCGATACTGTTGTAGCGGTGACGAAGGGGGGCGAAAAAGAAACCGTAAGATACCTGCTCATAGATACCCCAGAGCTTCATCATCCCAGCCGCGGAGAGGAAGAGCTAGGAAGAGAAGCCAAAGCTTTCAACGCTTCACTGGTAGCCGGCAGAAAGGTAAAGTTTGAGCCGGACGCAGAAAAAAGAGACAGGTACGGAAGGCTGCTAGCCTACGCATGGATAGAAGAAAAGGGAGAAGAAAAGATGGTAAACGAGATGCTGGTCGAGGAAGGTTTGGCTCTGCCCTATTTCATACCACCAAACGGGAAATATCTCGACAGGATTTCAGAGGCCGCAAAAAGGGCAAAACTCAGAAATGTCGGGCTTTGGAAGATCGCCCGGAAGAGGGTTTACACTCCCGACCAGGTCTACTCGGCACTGCCATATATTGCAGGCCGTTATATAACGCTTGTCATGAGAGTCGAGGAGGCCAAAAAATCGGGCTCCCGATGGCTGCTGTATGAAAGGAAAAGCAGATGTCAACTGGTTATATACGATAACAATGAACACCTTCTTGGAGCAAAAGATTTCATTGTAGGCAGGAAGATAAGGGCGATCGGCAAAATAACGGCCTCCTACAACGGCGCCGAGATGATCATCTCCGATACATCTCAAATAGAAATCGAGGTAAAGGCTAAGAGTCGAGTAAGTAAAAGAGCGGTTAGGGTTTTATGATTTATAATGATAATATACAAGTTGAGAATGTAAAATTATGGTAAAATATTACTATGGAGGCGGTGAGTTATGTTTAAACTAATACTATTTAAAAGGAAGGGCCTTCTTTTCATTCTATCGTCTTTTATGCTCATCTCTTTTTTTCTGACATCCGTTACAAATCTCTACGCCGATCAGTTTTTCAGCAAACTCGACATCGATGAGATCTCCCTTAAGGGGCACAAATTGCACATTCGCGGGGATACGGACCTGCCCCCAGGGTCTGCTCTGCAAATAAAGCTTATGATCCCTAAGCTGGACGACGACAAGGGAAAGGACCACGATGTAAAAGTCCAGATAACCCCGGGTAAATTCTTCGTAATGATCGACCTTCCGAAGGAATGGAAAAACGGTGGATGGATAAAATTTCTGTCCCTTAAGGCGATATTCGATCCCGACGATCAACCCAAGAAGGTCAGGGAGATAGTGGGCAATAAGGGAGAAAAGCTCAACGGCCCCAAAGTGAAAATCCAAAAGAACAAAAAGATAATGGTCTCCGTTAAAAACGTTGCTTTCTAAATAGGCCTGTTACAATTGTAAGGTGGTGATTGAAGGTGAAAGTGCAAAAGAAACATATTTTGATAGGCGTTGCAGCGATAATAGTGATCCTTCTGCTGATCATCGCAAATATCGACGTCGGCACGGGCATGATCCGAGAAATGGCTCCCCAGGCCACGAAGGATGCCATTGGAGCCGACTTGGCCCTTGGGAATGTTTCGGGCAACCCCATAAGGGGTTACAAATTGGGGAATGTCGCGCTCTCAAAGGAAGGAGAGGAAGTCCTTTCCATAAAACAGCTGGATGTCAAGCCAAGCTTGTTCGCGCTGATAGGCGGGAAGGTCTATCTCGATTCCCTGGTTGTGAACGAAGCCTTAATCGATTTCGAGAGAACGCTCGAGCTGGTGAAGAGCTTTAAACCATCAGGTGCGGGGGAGGGTTTGCCTTTAGGGACAGTAGAAGTTAAGTCCAGCACGGTAAGGGGCCCCTTCGGAGTTATAGATTTGAAGAGCATCGAGGTAAAGCCCGAGGCGACCACCATCAAGGCAAAAATTGATGCTTCATATAACGGGCTGCCAGCAAAGGGAGATGCAGTAATATCGCTAAAGGAAGGCGTCG
Organism: Acetomicrobium sp. UBA3949; assembly: GCA_002385485.1. Classification (GTDB taxonomy): domain Bacteria; phylum Synergistota; class Synergistia; order Synergistales; family Acetomicrobiaceae; genus Acetomicrobium. The sequence continues at coordinate 8,329 of DGDP01000053.1, forward strand.
CAATAGATGAGATGAACCTTAAGATCGCCCAGGGCGAGATCTCCTTTAGCGGCGAGATAATGCCCGAACTCAATATCGAAGGAAGGGCCGGAAATATACAGGTAGAGGAGTTGAAACTTCTCTGGCCTCCCCTCGAGAAACAAAAGCTGGCCGGGGCCTTCGGCGGCACCATCAAGTTATCAGGTAAGCTGCCCGACATTCGCGGCGAGGGCGATTTGAGCTTCGAAAAGGGTATGATCGTCGGCATATCCGTCGAACGGGCGGGATCCGACTGGCGTTACGAGGAAAATACCCTCGACTTCAGAAACATAGATGCTGACGTCTTAAGCGGCAACGTCCACGGAAGCCTGACCATGATTCTCAGGACATTACCGCCGCACATAAACCTATCTTTGGAGGGTAAAAACCTCGACGTTGGCCTCCTGTCGAAGGAATTTCCCCAACTGGCGGGAAAGGTATCCGGCACTGTGGACAGCGTCAAGGCTGATATCTCCGGAATGGCCATGGAGTTATCGGGAAAGGTCGCTCTTTCCGCGTCAAAACTTTCCGTCATGAATCAACCCCTTCAGGCTATCGATATTAAGGCGAACATCGATAAAGGGAAAAGGATAGATATCGACGCAACCTCCCGATGGAACGAAATGCCTCTCAAGGCGACGGGTTATGTCGATCTTCCGGGGGGTCCTTTTGTTAGCATGGTCGTGTCCTGTCAAAAAGCTTCCATCGATAAGATAAAGGTCCTTGTCCCATCCCTAAAGGATCTGCCAGCAAAGGGAGATGCCTCGGGAGAAGTGCAAATCAAGGGCTCTCTCAAGGACGTTGCTTCCCTTTCGACTTCGGGCAAAGTATGGTCTGATGCCATCACGCTTTTAGACCAGGAGATAAAGTCTCCCACCGTGAATTTCGAATTTAAAGAAAACGCCCTGGACATCAAGAGCTTTTCCGCATTATGGCAAAAAGCTAAATTCCACGGCGCAGGGAAGGTCGCCAACGTCACAAAGGCCCCAACTTTGGACATAAAAGGACAAGTTGAGGGATTGAATTTGACCAACATGATACAACTCATTCCCCAGCTCAAGCAATATGAGTTGGCAGGCACCGTTTCATCGGAATGGCATATAGTTGGACCTTTGAGCTCTCCAGATCTCTCTTTAGATTTTAATTCAAACAGTATAACCTTCTCCGGCATAGCAGCAAAAGGCATCTCTGGTTCAACTTCTTTGAAACCTTTGGCTGAAGACCCCTTGTCCGGAATTTCGGCTCAAATAAAGGCCTCTTCGGTAGGGACGACAGCCTTTCCGTTGATAAATGACCTGTCAGCTTCAATAAAAGGTGAGGCTAACAAGATCAACTTGACCGAGATCAAGGGCCTGCTTCTGGGCGGAAACTTCAATGCCATGGGCCAAATTGCCATTAAGGATAAACAACCTGCCCTATCTTTGACGGCCTCAGCGAAGGGCGCCAGACTGTCAAACCTGCAAAACCTTGGGTTGGCTTTGCCGATAGAAGGATTGATCGATTTTGAGGCGAAGGCAGACGGCTTGCTGCCGGACGTCATAATTGCAGCCAAGGCTTCGTCGCCCGAGATAACCGTGGCCGGCTTCACGCTAACCGATGCAGCTTTAGACGCGGAAGGCCCATGGAACTCCCTGAAGATCAAATCCTTCAACGCCAGGGCCGGCGGAGGGGCGCTAACGGGCAGCGGAAACATCGCTTATGATAAAGCGTTAAGTCTAAACTTTGACGTGCAGGGAAACAACCTCGACCTGAAGGAGATATCCAAGAAATTGGACGAGGCAAATAAACTGAATATGCAGGGTCTCGTAAACCTCAGGGCGACGATTTCCTACGACGACAAAGGCCTTATGGGCGACGGAGAAATCACTTCTCCTGAAGCCGGTGTCTACGGGCTTAAAGCCAGTGACATAAAAGTCCCCTTCGTCATGAAGGATGGCACAATAACAAGCCAAGACATCAAAGCCGGCTTTTACGAAGGGAACGCATCGGGCAAAGGATCCATCGCTTTGTCGAATTTGAAATGGACGACGTCCGTAAGCGTTTCCGAGGCAAACTTGGATCTGCTCATTCATGATCTCTTCCCCATGGAGGGACACATCACCGGAAAGGCAGGGCTACAGTTTGACGGCAGCGGCACGCTGGGCAAGAATCTGGAAGGCAATGGTTCCTTTAATGTCGGAAGCGGCAAAGTATCCGATTTCAAAATGGTTAAGGTCATTGCGGCAGCCTACGGTAAAAGCACCATAGATTACAAGTCGATCCAGGGAAGGTTCGTCTTAGACACCATGGCGTTAACTCTGCTTCCTGGGACTCAGGCTTATGCCCCCAAGGGAGATCCTATGTATACCTACTTCGGTGCCGACGGCATGATTAAATACGACGGCAACCTCAATCTCTCATGTTACGGCAATTTGAACGTACAGGCCATAAACGCCCTGGTGGGCGGCATAAAGGGCGGCATTCTTTCCGGAGGAGAATCGCTCAAGTCAACTCTCGAGGGGTTCTTAAGCGGCTTGCTGCAGGGCTCTCAGACAACGGACTTCAGGGACGTCAGCCTTAACGTCACGGGCACTTTTAAGTCTCCGAAGATATCCAATCTGGAGGTCTCCAGACCCGTCACGGAAGAGACGTCGCAAGGCCTAACTCAAGACCAGACGCATACACAATCGAGTCCCGAAGATGTGATCAAAAAGACAATACTTGAAAGGATATTCAATAAGGATAACTGAAGGCAAACGACGACAAAGAAAGGACCATCGCTAAAAGTGCGATGGTCCTTTCTTCGATATTCTCAAACAGTCCATAAAGATGTTAACGAACGACCCTTTGGCTTGCTATCTCCAGTAATATTTTGGCCGACATGAGGAGAGGTCCGATCTCTTCCGCAACTTCCGCCTCTTTAAGTGCGTCGTTAATGTTAGCCAGCAAAAGATCCATGTCCTTTAAGATGTACTGCACCTCAAGGGGAGGCCTTTCCGCTGGAATTTCGACCCTCTTTTCGACGGTGGAACGTCCACGATCAAGGGACATCTCATATCCCCTTTGGGGTACAAGGGCCTGACTGCCCAACTTTCTCAACTCATCCGCCAAAGAATTAGATGACCTCTCTTCTCCGTGGGTAACTATGAAAGTCGGATTCGTCTTGAAGTTGGACGCCCAGGCAAGGAGGTCGTCCTTGTCTGCATGGGCAGAAAAGCCGCCTATCGTGTGATACTTGCACTTCACGGCCACCTCCTCGCCGGCTACCTTGACGAACCTCGCTCCATCTATGATCTTGCGCCCCAGAGTACCGGCCGCCTGATATCCTGCGAATATCACGTGAGCCTTTGGGTTCCACAGATTATGTTTCAAATGATGGACAATCCGACCTCCGTTAGCCATGCCGCTTCCCGCCAAGACAATGGCGAAAGATACATCGTTGATTTTTTTCGACTCCTCGGGAGAGATGACCTCCTTCAAACCCCTGGGGGCGAAGGGGTCCTGATTCTTAAAGAGCTTGTCCTGTATTTCAGCCGAAAGGAGGGAAGAATATTTCCTGTATATCTCCGTAGTCTTGACGCCCATGGGGGAGTCGAAGTAAATGGACACATTGTCCTTTAATATGCCCCTTTCCTGAAGGATGTTGAGTTCGTAGAGTATTCTTTGCACTCTGTCCACAACGAAAGTAGGAATCAAGACCTTGGAGTGGTCCCTCAAAGATTCCGCTATGACTGAGGCGAACTCCTCCCTCGTCTCATCCAGGCTTTTGTGATTTCGGTCTCCATAAGTGGACTCTATTATCACGTAGTCGGCGTCCTCAATGACGGCCGGATTCCTGTCCAGGACGGTAACCTGCTGGCCAAGATCGCCTGAAAAGACCAGTTTAATGCTGTCTTTACCGGTCCAAATTTCGATGATGGCACTTCCTAAAATGTGTCCGGCGTCGCGAAAGCGCACCTTAATATCGGGCACCGCCTCGATGACGTCATCGTAGGAGACGGGCACGAACATTTCCAACGCCCTTTCTATCTCCTTTTCCGAAAACAGGGGATATACGGGCGGAAGCCCCTTTCGTCTGTTTTTTCTGCTCTTCCACTCCGCCTCCTCCTTCATCAAACGAGCTGAATCCCTCCACAATATCTCGCAAAGTTCGAGGGTCGGAGTAGTTGCGTAAATCTTTCCTCGAAATCCTCTCTTCACGAGAAGAGGAACGCGTCCGGAATGATCCAGATGGGCATGGGTCAATAAAAGAGCATCCACCGTGGAGGCGTCGAAGGGAAAGGGCTCGCTGTTTTTCCTGTCTTCATCCCGCCCCTGAAAGATACCGCAATCGATCAACACCCTTTTTCCGTCGTGTTCGAGTAAATAATTGGACCCCGTTACTTCTCCTGCAGCACCATAAATACCCAGTCTCAATAAAGATCCCTCCCCTCTCAGAGAGATGTCGGGAAGGGGTTTTCATATTTTTCCAGGGACACGACACCCTCAAAGGATTTCCGCGGCCTGGGTTTGGGATTTTCGGCAGGATATCCTAATGTTACGAGGGTTAAAATCATGGCATCTTGCGGGATCTTTAGATCACGGCGAACTTCCTCGTAAAGTTCCTCGTTCACGGCCGTAACCTCATTTGCGAAGGCTCCGACTATGCAGCTTCCCACGCCTTCGTGTTTGGCCTGGAGTATCATGAAAGCAATGGCCAGAGACAGCTGCTCGTATAGCCTTGCAACCAATATCTCTTCGCCTCTTAAAAGAGGATTGTATGCAGGATCATCGAGGGATTTCTTGATCCTTTCCTCGTCGAAGCTCTGCCCCAGGGCTTGAGACAGGGCCTTCATCTGCATTACCCTCTGCTCTTTTGACCAGGCTTTTCGCTCGCCTAAACAAAGGACGACGTTGTCGGCTGTCTCTACGAAAGGCTGGCCCACCGCCAACCGGCGCAATTTTGACTTCATCGTCTTTTCCCGCACGACTATAAAATGCCAGGGCTGTACGTTCGCCCAGCTGGGTGCCCGTCTTGCCGCATCTAGAATTCTCATTAAAACATCATCCGGAATGGGACGGGGGTCATACCTTCTTATGCTAGCCCAACTTTCTATCTCAGGAAGCAACCCCTTCATCAATTCATCATCTCCTCTTTCAAGCTATTTCTCATAGAAAGTATAACATATTCAGCATCGACACCCAGCTTCACCGTTTATATCAGAAAAGCTATAAACCAAATTTTTCTTTTATTTGTTCATACGTCAACGGGCCAACATGCACCTCGATAATCTTCAAATTTTCGTCCAAAAAGTAGCTTGTGGGAATGTACCTCACAAGATATGCTTGAGCCGCCAATCCATCTTCATCGAGATAGACAGGAAAGGCGAGCTTATTTTCGAGAACAAAATTTTTAACGTGAAGGGCGGACCTTTCCGAGGTAGTCAAATTGACGGCTACGATGTTCACATCTTCGCCATGTTCGTCGAAAAATCGCTGAAATTCGGGCAACTCCTTGAGACAGGGAGGACACCAGGTGGCCCAAAAATTCAATAAAATAGGCTTGCCCTTGAAATTGGAGAGTTTGACCTGCCTTCCGTCGAAGTCCACTGCTTCGAAATCCGGCGCGGTTTTACCCCTTTCTATGGCCGAAAGAGGTGAAATGCTAAAAGCAAAGACGACCAAGAAAGCTAAAGATATTGTCAATGTTAAGGTTTTCCTCGTTTTCACTTAACAACACCTCGCCTTTATTCGAAATTTACATAGGAGGGGTCCATAGATATGCGAATCTCGAGAAAAGATCGAAGTACATTAAAAGCCCGACTGCTATAAGAACAACTCCAGCTACTGTTTTAACGTATTCTAGCTTACTTGCGTTAGCTTGTATAAAACGCTCGAACCACTCCATGAATAGGGCTACAGCCAAGAAAGGCAGCCCTAATCCCATGGAATAGGTAAAAAGAAGGAGCATTCCGTCCCTTACAGTTGAACTGCCACTTGCCATAAGCAGTATCGACGCCAAGATAGGACCAACGCAGGGGGTCCATCCGGCTGAAAAGGCCATCCCCGCAAGAAGAGCCCTTATCCAGGAATGACCTCCCGATCCGGCCTTCAATCGGCGCTCCCGCTCAAGAAACGCTATATCAAACAGTCCAATCA
>DGDP01000072.1:0-1307 GCA_002385485.1 Acetomicrobium sp. UBA3949
AGATGTGTATAAGAGACAGAGCGAAGGATGTAATAGCTGCTAAGGCGGACCTGGAGTTGAAATACGCTGAGCTGGCTTACGTGGGCTATTGGTTTTCTCCCCTTAGGGAAGCGTTAGACGCCTTCTTCAATCAGGCGCAAAAGGTCGTCAATGGAGTCGTAAGGGTTAGGTTGTATAAGGGACAAAGCACGGTAGTTGGCCTTAAATCCCCCAATTCTCTCTACGTTGACGATCTAGCTACCTACTCGACGGGAGATAGCTTTGATCACTCTGCTGCTGTAGGCTTCATAAACATTTGGGGGTTGCCCGTTGTGACGTGGAAACAGGTCCATGGGTCAAAAAAGCCCGCATGCCAATGTGAGGCCTCTTCAGAAAAGGAGCCTATAAGCTCAAACCAAAAAGGCTAGAAAGATTTTAAATCAGGGGCGGGTCGTCGCGTCTAATGGAAGCCTTGACCCCGTCCCTTATTTTATTTTTGGCCAGATTTTTTAGCCTTTGCAGATTTATTTGTGTTATATCGGGTGTCATATACCCGCAATATGCGGTGTTGTTCTGGTATAGAGGATCTTCTTTCAGTAGAGGAAAAATCTTGGCACATTCGTCGAACATGGGCGTTCCGGGTATGGGAGAGTATTCCGCTAGCTTGACTGTCGCACCCAGGGATTTTACAAAAAGGATTGCCCTCTCTACAGTCTCGTATTGCTGTCCGGGAAGGCCCACCAGAATATAGGTTTCTATGTCCTCGTGAGTGTAACCTGCCTTAAGCAGGTTTCCTACGGCCCTTATATATTGATCATCATGAACCTTGTCGGAGCCCGCTTTTTGTATTGTGGGGTCGGTGCTTTCAAGGCTTAACCGTATAGTTTTAAAGCCTGTTTCGTAAAGATAGCGGGCACAAACTTCGTCGATCTCCCTCACGTGCAATCCGTTTGGGGTGTGGTAACGCAGGTGGCCATGCCTTTTTTTGAGTTCATCGCATAGGGGATAGAAGTGTCTTTCCTTGTCCAGTAAGAGCGCGTCGTCGTAAAAGGCGATATCTCCAACGGATCGCATGCCGGCCTGAAAGGATATCTCGTCAATAATTTCGTCAACGTTGCGCTTCCTGTATTTTGGCCAAAGCCTTTTGGAGGCGCAATATTTGCAGTTTAAAGGACAGCCGATGGAGGTAATCGTAATCCCGTACTCTGGAGTATCGTACAAATCCAATGCAGGACGGAAGAAGGGTACGCCGAGCGGCGTCGTTTGGACTCCGTCTGCGCCAAGACCTTGTGCATGATCGGGACATAGTTGGGCGTATATGCCACCCA
>DGDP01000072.1:1539-22040 GCA_002385485.1 Acetomicrobium sp. UBA3949
AGGGGTTTTCCTATTTCCCTTCTTTTGGGTTTGTAGCGTCCGTATGACTTAGGCTTATCCCTTCCCTCGTAAATACAGTCGATCAAATTTACGGTATTGCCCCTGCGACGAAGGTATTCCAGAATGTATAACAACCCCAGTGGTTTTGCCCAGAAGTCGAAAAAGGCAAAATCGAAGACAGGAGGGTTTATACCCAGCACCTTCTTATTTTCCAGCCCTTTTATAAATGCAGTGAAGTCACCCATATAAGTAGTATATCAGATCGTGCCTCAAGCTATTTTAATTTACTGCAAGAGACCCATTCTAAAAATAGGAGCTCGATCTCGCCTGATTTAGTGGTTGTATACGGTTAAAAAGTTGCTCAAATTTTCGTAGTAGTTAAAATAAAAAAGCGGCGTTTATGTCATTTATCTTATAGTTTGGAGGTGTTGGCTTTGTTGATGGAGCTTGTAAAGGCGGCGAATGGAATTTTATGGGGTAGTTTGATGATATGGCTATTGATAGGAACGGGCGTTTTCTACACGGTTCGCCTGGGCTTCCCTCAAATACGCCATATAGGACATGTGTTTAAGGTGTTATTGGGAAGCAGAAAAACGGAGGAGAAGGGCATTTCTTCCTTTCAGGCCCTCTGCACTGGTTTGGCAGCGCAGGTGGGTACGGGTAACATCGCCGGAGTTGCGACTGCCTTGGTCTCAGGAGGGCCCGGAGCCGTATTTTGGATGTGGATAACGGCTTTGGTAGGCATGGCTACAATTTCTGCCGAAGCCATCCTGGCCCAGCTTTTCAGGGTCAAAAACGCAGACGGTACATATCGTGGCGGACCGGCCTATTACTTGAAAAAGGGCCTTGGGCAAAAGTGGATGGGCGTCCTTTTTGCCATAAGCATCATCCTGGCCATGCCCTTCGTATTTAATGCAGTGCAGTGTAACTCTATCGTAGCAGGAGTAAGAGGTGCTTTCCTGAAGGAATCTTCAGCGGTAAACATCGAACTTTACCTTGGGATAGTCGTGGCAATAATTACCGGAGTGGTAATTTTTGGAGGCCTGAGAAGGATAGCGAAGGTAGCAGAAATTGTGGTTCCCTTTATGGCAATTATGTATATAGCCATTGCCTTGGTTACCATGATAATGAATATTACGGAAATACCTGCCATTATTTCTCTCATCTTCAAGAGCGCCTTTGGGGTGAGGCAGGTCGCCGGCGGCATAATGGGACATACCGTGGCACAGGCTTTAAGATATGGAGTGGCGAGGGGACTTTTCTCTAACGAAGCAGGAATGGGTTCCACTCCGAATGCCCATGCTACAGCCGAGGTGAAACATCCTGCGCGCCAAGGCTTTATCGCCATGTTCGGTGTTTTCGTCGATACTATAATAGTATGTTCGGCAACTACAATGTTCATTCTGCTCTCGGGACAGCTTTCCAGCGGGCTTACTGGTGTTGAGCTGACCCAAACTTCCATGCAGACGATCGTGGGCTCATGGGGTCCCTACTTCATTAGTATAGCTCTTATGTTTTTTGCCTGGACATCGATATTGGGAAATTACTACTACGGAGAAAGCAATCTGATGTATTTGTTTTCCGGGCCCAGCAGCAATATCATGCTTTTAATTTACAGGCTCGCGGTTTTGGGAATGATAATATTTGGAGCTGTTAGTTCCGTGCCTCTGGTATGGGAATTGGCCGATTTCTTCAACGGTTTGATGGCCCTGCTCAACCTCGTTGGGATCATTTGTCTCTCGGGAATGGTCGTCAAAGTCTTCAGGGATTACGAAAACCAATTGAGGTTGAATCCGGAGCGGGAGCCCGTTTATGCCAGAAAAGAGTAGCTTATATTAACAAAAGCACCAAGTTTTAAACTTAGAATTGCCGGTTACAGGCATCGTTTAAATGGCGACTGTAACCGGCAATTCTTAAACCAAAGGATCAAAAGAGGACATTATTTGAGGTCCGCTGCTCGTTCCTATCCTGGTTGCACCAACTTTTATAAAAGCGTAAGCGGTTTTAAAATCGCGAATTCCTCCGGCGGCTTTAACCCCTATGTTTGCTGGTACATTTTTGCGTAGGATCTTCACATCTTCTATCGTTGCTCCGCCGCTTCCAAATCCTGTAGAGGTTTTGACGAAATTTGCTCCCGCTTTGACCGACAGCCGGCAACCTCTCGCTTTCTCTTCATCCGTCAGATAGCAGCACTCCAGTATAACCTTTACCGTAGCGCCGTCAGCGGCTTTTACTACGGCGGAGATGTCTTTTATGACAAATTTGTCATCCCCATCCTTCAGGGCTCCGATATTTATGACCATATCTATCTCGGATGCGCCGCTTCTTAGGGCATATTTAGTTTCAAGTACTTTGGCCTCAGTGAAGGTTGTTCCCAAGGGAAAACCCACAACGGAAGCGACTTTTACGCTAGAACCTTCAAGAAACGATGCTGCAAAGCCCACTCTACAGGGATTTACGCAAACGGCGGCAAAGTTGTATCGAAGGGCATCCTCGCATAAAGTTTTTATATCCGAACGCGTAGCCTTAGGACTTAAATTCGTATGATCGATATATTTTGCAAATTCGTCTTTTGTCATTATTCTTTTCCTCCCCGATATAATCCTTATAACCCTTGCGTGATCGATTTTACCCTTTTTGTTGGAGTGTGGGGGCTGATTTTTATGCAAGTCATAGTCATAAGTTTTTTATTATGTAGAACGAAAGGTATAATGAATTGCTTCTTAAAGAATAAAGCTCTAAAATAACATGTAAAGTGCATACTGCTGTCCCGTGAGGACAGCAGAACAAAAGCCTTTGTCAAGGAGGAGAAAAATGATAGAAAAGAGCTTGATCTCATCGTTATCCCAGGCGGATCCCACGGTTTGCGGGATGATGGAAGGCGAATTATCCAGACAACGCGACGGATTGGAGCTTATTGCTTCGGAAAACTTCGTCTCATTGGCGGTCCTTCAAGCCCAGGGTTCGGTACTTACCAATAAATACGCAGAAGGATACCCTCATAAAAAATACTATGGCGGTTGCGAATATGTGGAGAACATCGAAGAGTTGGCCATAAAGCGGGCGTGTGAACTTTTCGGGGCGGAGCATGCAAACGTTCAGCCTCACTCAGGCACCCAGGCCAACATGGCCGTTTATTTTTCGGTGATGGAGCCGGGCGATACGCTCCTTGCCATGAACCTGGATCAGGGAGGTCACCTTTCGCACGGGCATCCTTTGAACTTTACGGGCAAATGGTATAAGATCGTCCCCTATGGAGTAAAGCCCGATACGGAGACTATAGATTACGAAGCCGTCGAGGCTTTGGCCAAGGAACACAGGCCCAAGGTGATTGTCGCCGGCGCAAGTGCCTACCCGCGTTTCATAGACTTCAAACGTTTCAGCGATATAGCTCGGGAAGTGGGCGCTATTTTGATGGTCGACATGGCTCACATAGCCGGGCTTGTCGCAGGAGGCGCCCATCCCAGCCCTGTGCCTTATGCAGATTTTGTGACCACGACTACCCATAAGACACTGCGCGGTCCGCGGGGCGCCTTGATCCTCTGCAAGGAAAAATATGGTGCGCAGCTGGATCGAACGGTCTTCCCAGGTATCCAAGGCGGTCCCTTCATGCACGTGATAGCAGCCAAAGCAGTATGCTTCCACCTTGCCATGCAACCTGAATTCAAGGAGTACGCCAAGCAGATCGTTGCCAACGCAAAGGCTTTGGCTAAGGGCCTTAGCGAGCGAGGCTTCAGGCTCGTCTCGGGAGGCACGGATAACCACATGATACTTGTGGATCTGCGGAGCAAAAATATAACGGGCAAGGATGCCGAAAAAGTCTTGGAAGGCGTGGGCATCACCGTAAACAAGAACATGATCCCCTTTGACCCCGAAAAGCCGATGGTGACAAGCGGCATTCGCATAGGAACTCCTGCTCTGACGACCAGGGGAATGAAAGAAAAGGAGATGGAGCTCGTAGCCGACCTAATCGACAGAGCCTTGTCCAATCCCGACAACGAAAGCGAAAAAGAAAAGGTTTACCGCGAGGTCAAGGAGCTTGCTCACCGCTTCCCGCTTTATCCGGAACTGAGCAATCCTTGGGCTTAAAAGATATTTGTAGGATTTGACGAAAAAACTGGCCTGCGCCGATGAGGGTGTAGGCCAGTTTTTGAATAAAGGTCTTAGCCTAAAAATGCCTCTGGCGGAGCTTTAGGAAGCTCGGTCAAAGTGTCTCGTGCCGTCGATACTTTCTTTGATGCCTTCTCCCGGTATTGGGCGGTCTTTTTGCTGCATGAGGAATCTTGAAGGGAAAGAATTTGAACCGCAAGGAGGGCAGCATTGACGGCCTGTCCTATCCCCACGGTCGCGACTGGTATTCCCGGAGGCATTTGAGCCATGGCAAGCAGGGCGTCCATGCCCTTTAATGGGCCCACTTCCAACGGGAGGCCTATGACGGGAAGCGTCGTATGGGCGGCCAAAACACCCGGCAAAGCAGCTGAAAGCCCGGCTGCGGCTATAATTACCTTGATACCACGGTCCTTTGCCGTTTTAGCGTAGTTTGCCACGTCCTTTGGAGTCCTGTGAGCTGAAGCTATCGTGACTTCAAAAGGAACCTCCAATTCCTTCAATACGTCAAAAGCGCCCTTTAGGCGCTCTACATCTGAGTCCGACCCCATCACTATGCCTATTAGCGGTTTGTCCATTTCAAGTCCTCCTTAGTCGGTAGTTTTGCAAGTGTAATTTTTTTGAAAAAATGTTAAACGACAACCTTGACTTTACTTTAAATGATAAGTTTAGTCTAAAGTATATCAAAAATAAAAGCCATTTGTAATTTGTCGTATATTCAAATATCGTATATTCTGATATAATGTGAAAGAGCACTATATTTATGTAAAGCATATTGGATTAGACGTATTAATATGATACATCGTAGACATTAACAAATGATAACGTCAGAAATTTTTTCACGGAATCTGGTCTATACTGTTTGCTCGGAAATTGACGTAAGTTGAAGGATAAATTAAAAACAGATAAAGGGAGGAGAAAAATCATGAAAGCTGAGAGAAAATGTGTCGTTCTTATGGTAGCCTTTGTGTTTCTGTTTGTTTCGTCGGTAGCTTTTGGGGCAGAAAAAGTAATAAAGCTGTCGCACCTCAACCCCCAACAACCCTTTGAAGTTGCCACTGCGGCCATGTCTGCTGTATTCAAAAACATCGTAGAGTCGGAAAGCGGCGGTGCATTAAAAGTAGAGATCTATCCTGCCGGGCAGTTGGGCAATGAGCGCGAGACCATGGAGCAGGTGCAATTGGGAGTGGTTCAAAGCTACATCGCTTCTGCTGGAGGAATAGCCATTTTTTATCCCCTCTATAGCATATTGGACATACCCTTTGCTTTGCCCAATTACGAGGTGGCGTGGAAGGTATTTGACGGTCCTTTTGGCCAATATCTTGCCAAAGATATTGAGGAAAAGACTGGATATAAGGTGCTTGGCTTTGGCGAATCGGGAGGATTTTTCCAAATAACGAACAGCAAAAGACCTATTAAAAGCGTAGCAGATATGAAGGGTTTAAAGATCCGGACCATGACTATTCCAACACATGAGGAATTGATGAGGCTTTATGGGGCTGCCCCGACTCCTGTCGCATGGGCTGAGGTTTATACTGCCCTGCAAACGGGCGTGGTGGACGGACAACATAATCCAATTCCCATCATTCTCACCGGAAGGCTCTATGAGGTTCAAAAATACATAACGATTACGAATCACTTATACAGTCCTTATTGTTGGGTGATGAACAAAGATTTCTATAATTCCTTAAGCGAAACAGAAAGAGAGATAGTGGATCGAGCGGCAAGAGAAGCAAATGTTTCGGGCAGAGGGCTTAACAGAATTATAGAGGCCTCAGACAAGGGGTTACCGACACTGATTAAGGCCGGTATGGAAGTGAACGTCCTTTCTCCTGAATCTTTGGAGGAGTTTAGGCGTATAGGAAGGGAAGGTATGATGGAATTCATTGAAAAGAGGTTTAAGGACGAAGGAGTCGAATTGGCGGAGAAATATTTAAAAGCTATTGAAGAGGCAGAAGATTAAACATAACTGTGGAGAGCAAGTTAGCGTCCTTGCTCTCCATTGAAATATTTTGGAGGGACTAAATGACTGATAAATCAAATACTCAAAACAATATTGACTTCTTTAAAGTTATAAGCAAGGCGGGAGATCTCTTAGAGAAAATAATTTCAGTGCCAGTGTTCGTCTTCTCCATTGCTATGACTGTTACAGTTTTGTTAGGCGTGTTCTTTCGCTATTTGCTCAGGACGCCTCTCGGTTGGACCGAGGAATTGTCAAGGTACTTGATGATATGGATGGCATTACTTTCAGTTGCATTGTGTATATGGAGACATGAGCATGTGGGGGTAACTCTTTTTATTAAGAAAATTCCCATTAAAATAGCCAAAGCGATAGTATTATTTTCAAATATATTGGTATTTTATTTTTTATATGTATTGACGAAATATGGCTTTATAATGGCGGACAAGGGGAAATATCAAATTTCAAGCGCGTTAAATACGACAATGAAATGGTGGTTGATGGCTGTACCAGTAAGTTCAATTGTTTGTATGGTTTTTTTGGCCTGCAAAATGTTTCTCGACATTAAGAGATCAGATATAGAGGAGATCTTGATGTCCGAGGAAGTATTGGATGCTGTAAAAAGAGAAGAAAAACTAGATATTTAAACAATCTTGACATGATAAAGAAAGGAAGATTAACTTGACGAGTTACATAGCCATTTTGTTCGCTATTTTCATTATAATCGGCATGCCGATTGGCTTTGTCCTTGGCGTAACTGGTCTTTTGGGAATGCTGAAAACTGGGATTCCTTCAGCATTGTACCTAGTTCCTCAACGCTATTTCGCTGGTGTGGATATGTTTACTTTAATGGCAATGCCTTTTTTCATCCTTGCAGGTGAAATAATGAATAAATCGGGAATAACCTCCCGTTTGGTGAAGTTTAGCAACGTCTTAGTCGGCCATTTGAGAGGCGGTTTAGCCCATGCCAACATAGTCGCATCTATTTTCTTCGCCGGCATAACAGGAGCAGCAGTTAGTGATACCGCAGCCATTGGGTCGATGTTGATCCCTGGAATGGTAAAGGAAGGTTATGATAAGGATTTTTCTGCTGCCGTTACAGCAGCTTCATCAATTATTGGGCCGACGATCCCACCATCAAATATAATGGTAATATACGGAGCGTTTATGCAGGTCTCAATAGCAGGTCTTTTTTTGGCGGGTTTCATCCCTGGTCTGCTAATAGCTGCCGTAGAGATGATAGTCACCGCTAGAATAGCGAAAAAGCGAGGCTATCCGGTGGGGGAACGCAGGGCAACGATTGGTGAAATTTGGAAGGCCTTCAAGGAGGCGGCTGTTGCATTGGTAATGCCTGTTATAATTTTAGGAGGCATTTTGAGTGGTTTGTTTACTCCAACGGAAGCCGCTTCAGTAGCAGTTGCCTATGCCTTCATAATTGGACATTTCGTTTACGGAAATATAACCTATAGGGATCTTTGGCCTCTATGCATGAAGATGGCACGAACGACGGGCGTGGTGTTTCTGGTAATAGCCACGGCTACGATTTTAGGTTGGGTTCTTACAATGGAGCAAATTCCCGAAAAGGTTGCAACTTTAATGTTGAGTATCAGCACCAACAAATGGATAGTTATCTCAATGATCTTGTTGATCCTGTTGTTTATAGGCATGTTCATGGATATTACAGCTGCCTTGATCATCTTGGGGCCAATACTGCATCCTTTAGCGGTTAGTTTAGGTTTTGATCCTATTCACTTTGGAATCATCATGGTGCTATCTCTGAACATAGCTCTCATGACACCGCCCGTGGGAGCTTGCCTGTTCGTTGCCTGTGGTATAAGCAAGATTACTCTGGAGCAACTTAGCAAAGAGATATTCCCCTATATAGTAGTCGTTTACATAGCCTTAGTTATCATTACTTTTATCCCTGGAATTACCTTGTTCTTGCCCAGGCTGTTTGGTTTCGCGAACTAGCTCAAAGGTCCCTTTACAGCTGTATCCTTAAATAGGTCAAATAGGTCTTGGCAGGTATCGCGCAGTATTTTTTCGAGTTCATCCCACGCGGGGATGCCTCTGTATATGACTTTTCCGTCCAAAACCCAGGTGGGTTCAGTTGTTCTGACTTTGTATTTGATGAAATCGAAAAACCACAATAAACATCGCGGGTCGATGATATCTACCTCAAATGCATCGTTAAAATTAAAGCGCAGATTTCGCAGCAAAGCTCCTACCGACTCACGGTCGGCCCTTCGGGAGAAGGTTTGCATTTCCTCGTCCCGATACTGGTAAGATGTTCAGCATGTTGCCGTGTAGGGTTTTTCCATGAATATCTTTATCTTGTGTTTCCCCATCTAATTTTACCTCCACGTGGCGGTAAAGGGTTGTAATAACCGTGTTTACGACATAATTATAACAATTTTTAATTAGGGCAGATATCCCTTCAAGATTTTTTGAAAGGCCCAGGAGGGATAGCTCGGTTCTTCTTCTTTGTGGGTTAGCATGAGGAAATTAAAGCTCAATTCATCGATTCCCGAAAGGGGAAGCTCGATAAGGCTTCCCTGGCTGATGTCTTCCCGGACCGCGAGCTTGCTCGTCAGTGCCACTCCCACACGATGTCTTACCGCTTCCTTCAGAAGATCGATGTTACCGACGTCAATGACGGTATCGATATGTATGTGATGTCGTTTCAAAAAGGCGAGGGCTATCTCGTTAATGCTTGAGGGCGTAGATGCGAATACAAGGGGCTCCCCCGATAATTGTGATGGCTTTATTTTTTCCTCTTCTCGCCACGGATGTCCTGGCCAGGCTATTAAGGCCATGCGATCTTCGTATATTTTAGTAATTCTTAAGTGAGGAGAAAAGACGGCAGCTCCATCGGGCATGAAGCCAATGTCAACTTTTTTGGATTCGACGGCGGATTTTATCTCGCTAGCATCGAGAGTGTAGAGGGACAGGTCTATTTTTGGATAGCTTTTATGAAATTCCAAGAGAGGATTCATTAGAAGATACTGTGCCAAATGATGGGTGCTGGCTATGTTTAATTTCCCCACCTCCAGGCTTTTGCTGGCCTTCAGCTTTTCTGCTATATGCTCTGCATTTTCAACGATCTCCTTGGCGCTATCCCGGAAAATCTTGCCCTCCGCTGTAATACAAAGACGCCTGCCCCTTTTTTCGAAAAGTTTAATATCGAATTCTTCCTCCAGAGCCTTTATTTGCTGGCTTACGGCCGACTGAGTGATGAAAAGTTTGAAGGCAGCCTGCGTTATGGACATTTCCTCGCAAACGGCGAGAAAGGTCTTTAGCTGTTGTAGGGTCATCTCATCGATCTCTCCCTTTATCATTTGTATAAGACATGCCTAAAGTATATCAAAAATATTTATTAATTGTAACTTATAGAATATCAGTTATAATAAAGATCAACAAATGATTCCCATAATGGCGAGGTTAGTGCATTGGTGCAGGAAACCGTTCAAGCGATTGCGGGACAGGTCTCATCTCAAACTATAACGGAGTTATGTTCCAAGTTGGTATCCATCCCCAGTACGTCAGGCAGGGAGGAAAGGATCGCCTATTATATCCACGACCTCATGCTGTCGCTTGGTTACGATGAGGTAATTATGGACGAGATGGGAAACGTCGTCGGAAAGATTGCGTTTAATCCCGGAGGAAGGCGCCTTCTCTTCGAGGCGCAAATGGATCACGTCGGCGTTAGCGATGCCATTGAATGGTCCTTTTACCCCTACGGGGGGACGGTCATCGACGGCCATATCTGCGGAAGGGGATCGGTTGACGCAAAGGGCAGCTTAGCTGCGATGATAATCGCCGGCAGTGAACTTAAAAAGTGCTCCGATTTTCTTTATGGCGAACTTGCCGTCGCTTGCGTGGTCAACCAAGAGGTTGCCGAAGGTGTAGCTTCGTCTAAAGTATACGAGATCTTCGAGCCCGACGGCGTTGTGATCGGAGAAGCGTCTAATTTAAACATCAAAAGGGGCCAAAGAGGAAGGGCGGAGATTGTCATCGAAGCCCAGGGAAAAAGCGCTCACACCTCTTTTCCTCTTTCAGGTGTCAATGCAGCCGAAAAGATGGTCTTTCTCCTCACGTTTATAAAGCAGCATTTCCTGCCGCCCCGCCACTACTTACTTGGAGACGGGATCATGGTCCTGACCGATTTGTCCACCGCCCCATCCATGGGAACGAGCGTTTTGCCCGACAACTGCGTGGCCACATTCGACAGGAGGCTTTTGGCTGGCGAGGCGGAAAGCAGGGTAGTGGAAGAAGTGGCACGCCTGATATCTTTGGCACGTGATATAGACCCGGATATCCAGGCTGACGTAAAGGTGGCTGAGGATTATGTGCAGTGTTTTACGGGAAAGAGGATCAAGGTGAAGCATTTCGCCCCGGGTTGGTTTTTCGGAGAAAACGAAGAATTGATCGAAAGGGCCTTGAGAGGGTTGCACTGCTTGGATATGGAGCCTTCCCTTTCCGAATCCGGGTTTGGGACTAATGGCTGCTTTTACGGCGGGATTAAAGGCATCCCCACGATTAGCTTCGGTCCATCCAAGGAACAGCTAGCTCATACAAAAGATGAAAGAGTGAACATCAAGCAGCTTGTCAAAGCCACTCAGGGATATACGGCTATAGCCGCGTCCTATCTCGATGCTTCGTAGTTTTTACAATTTAAAGATAAAAGATTAGGAGGTAATGATCGTGGCTTCAGCGGATAAACTAAAGTGCGTGCTCTGCGGAAGGGAATTCGACCCAAAAAGCGACGTCTTTACCTGTCCGGATTGTGGGCCCGACGGGACATTGGACGTATTGTACGATTACGATGATGTGAGGCAGAAATTTACGCCCGAGGCTTTAGCCGGAAATAAAGAAAGAAGCATCTCTCGCTACATTGAGCTTCTCCCCATAAATGACCCGACCTTTTTCCCAAACCTGAAAGTCGGCTCTTCGCCTCTTTACGAAAGCACCTATTGGGCAAAAAAACTGAAAGTTAATCAGGTTTTGATAAAAGACGACGGAAGAAACCCAACTGCTTCCTTTAAGGACAGGGCAAGCTTTATAGGCGTGGCAAAGGCTAAAGAAAAGGGCGCTATGTCCATAGCGTGCGCCTCTACCGGTAACGCAGCAAGCTCTCTGGCCGGATGTGCTGCCGTCGCAGGGCTTGATTGCTACATATTCGTGCCCGAAAAGGCCCCAGTAAACAAGGTGACCCAACTTTTGATCTACGGGGCCAAGGTATTTTTGGTAAAAGGCACCTACGAGGATGCCTTTAAGCTCGCCGTGAAGGCCATAGATGCTTACGGCTGGTACAACAGAAACAGCGCCATCAATCCCTATCTAGTGGAGGGCAAAAAGACCTGCGGGCTTGAGCTGGCCGAGGAGCTGTCCTTCGACCTGCCCGACAAGGTGTTCGTCTCGGTAGGCGACGGCTGCATAATAAGCAGCTTTTACAAGGCCTTTTACGACCTAAAACAAATCGGATTGATAAGCCAAATCCCTCAACTGATAGGTGTTCAGGCAGAAGGCGCTTGCCCCATATATAAAGCCTTTAAAGAGGGCAAAGACGTCATCGAAAAGAAACCTACCAACACGTTGGCCGACAGCATAGCCGTGGGCGAACCGCGAAACTGGGCCAAGGCGCTTAGGGCCGTCAGAAACTCCGGTGGCGATATGGTCGCCGTATCGGACAACGAGATACTTGAGGCCATGAGGTTGTTGGCCCGTACTAGCGGGGTGTTTGGCGAGCCCGCAGGCGTTACGGGCTTTGCGGGGTTGCTTAAATACGCCCAAAAAGGCAAACTGGGCAGCCATGAGCGTGTGGCTGTGATAGTTACCGGAAACGGCCTGAAGGACTCCGAAAGCGCAAAAAGGGCTGCCGGTAGCCCATATGCAGTTGAACCAACCCTTGAAGCGGTAAGCAGGATTATCGGATCTGCAAATTAAAATATACAAACAGAAGGAGAGAGCGAAATTGATAGACCTTACCGTCAACGAAGAGATACTGAAAAAGGCAGTCGAAAGGGCGAAAGAGAGGGGCATCATCCTTCCGACCTTTGAACAGATGAAAGACCCGGCCAAGATCCCGCAGGCTATTAAGGAAAAGCTTAAGGGTGTAGGCCTTTGGGATGTAAATTCGCTTAACTTGTTTCGCATAACCTGGAAGAATGAGCCCAAGGAGAAGGGCGGGACATTTGGCAAGGTCAACTACTTCGTGATGCCGCCTGAGATAACCGGGGTAAAGGCCAAGATAGTTGCCTTGGTTGGCAAGTGGTTTCCTACAGGTGCTCATAAAGTTGGCGCGACTTACGGTTGCCTCGTTCCGCGCCTGGTCACCGGACAGTTTGACCCGACCTCGCAAAAGGCCGTATGGCCATCTACCGGAAATTATTGCAGGGGCGGAGCCTACAATGCCCAGCTTCTGGGGTGCGACTCCATCGCTATACTTCCCGAGGGCATGAGCAGGGAAAGGTTTGAATGGCTTAAAAGCGTTGCAGGCGAGATCATAACCACGCCCGGAGGCGAAAGCAATGTCAAGGAGATCTTCGACAAGACCTGGGAATTAAAGCGCACCAGGGAGGACGTAGTCGTATTTAACCAGTTCGAGGAGTTTGGAAACCACCTGTGGCACTACGAGGTCACAGGACATGCCATGGAAGAAGTAGTTAACGAACTGGCAGCTTCCGGAGAGAGGTACTTTGGTGTCGTGCTCACATCCGGCTCGGCCGGGACGCTGGGTTGCGGCGACTATATGAAGACCCTTTATCCGGACAGCAAGATCGCCGTTGGCGAGGCAATGCAGTGCCCGACGCTCCTTTATAACGGCTTCGGCGACCACAGGATCGAAGGCATCGGCGACAAACACGTCCCCTGGATCCATAACGTTAAAAATACCGACATGGTCATCGACATCGACGATGAATCCTGCCTGCGCCTGCTTAGGCTTTTCAACGAGGAGGCAGGAAGAAATTACTTGAAGGCAATCGGCGTTCCCGCTCAAGTCATCGATAACTTGGCACTTCTTGGTATATCCGGCATCGCAAATGTAATAGGCGCAATCAAGATGGCAAAGTACTACGGATTGACGGAACATGACATGGTTTTCACTGTCTTTACTGATTCTGCCGACATGTACCTCTCGAGGATCCGAGAGATGAGCGACCGCGAAGGTCCTTATGACGAGCGCATGGCGGAGAAGGATCACTACGTTCACATGCTGTCTCAGACCTCCGATTGGATGCTTGAGCTTTCCTACTATGACAGGTTCCGCATCCATAACCTCAAGTACTACACATGGGTGGAGCAACAGGGCAAATCGGTCGACGAACTCAACGCCCAGTGGTTCGATTACGACAACTACTGGGGCGGCATACACAATATGGCTCCAAAGATCGACGATCTCATAAGAAAGTTTAACGAGAGAACAGGACTTTTAAGGGATTTGGAATAGCAGATTAAAACAGGCGCGTTAGGGGGGGATCTACGTGGAACTTAGCAAGGAAATTTTATCCAAGGCCGAGGGTTATAGGGCCAGCATAAGCAAGTTTTTGAGGGACATCGTTGCCCTTCCAAGCCAAAGCTCGGGCGAGGAGGCGGTGATAAAAAGGATAGCCCAGGAGATGGAACATGTGGGCTTCGATAAAGTGGAGATAGACCCCATGGGAAACGTCCTCGGGTACGTGGGAAACGGCCCTAGGCTGGTTGCCATGGATGCCCACATTGATACCGTCGACGTGGGAGACCCGTCACTTTGGAAGTTCGATCCCTACAAGGGTTACGAGGACGAAAAAGTCATTGGCGGAAGGGGCGCAAGCGACCAAAAGGGCGGAATGGCTTCCATGGTTTACGGAGCAAAGATAATGAAGGAGCTAGGACTACTTGGCGATTGTACCGTGCTAATAACGGGTACCGTTCAGGAGGAAGACTGCGACGGCTTGTGCTGGCAGTACATCATCGAAGAGGACAAGATAAGGCCCGAGTTCGTCCTTCTTACCGAGCCGACGTCGTGTAAGGTCCATAGGGGACAGCGCGGCAGGATGGAGATAAAGGTTACGACCAAAGGAGTGTCCTGCCACGGCTCCGCACCCGAAAGGGGCATAAACGCCATATACAAGATGGCTCCCATCATACTTGAGCTTCGAGCCCTCCACGAAAATCTCGCTTACGACGAGTTTTTGGGCAAGGGAAGTTTAACGGTTTCCGAGATCTTCTTCACGTCACCGTCAAGGTGTGCTGTCGCCGACAGCTGCACCATCTCCATTGACAGGCGCCTGACCCACGGAGAGACCTGGCAGGAAGCCTTGGAACAGGTTAGGAGGCTGCCTGCCGTTAAGGCCAGCGGCGCTGAAGTATCACTTTATTCCTACTCGCGTCCCTCCTGGACAGGGTTGGTCTATCCCACGGACTGCTACTTCCCCACGTGGGTGGTAGAAGAAGACCATCCTGCCTGCAGGACCGTGGTCGAATCCTACAAAAAGCTTTTTGGCGAAGATCCCATAGTCGACAAGTGGACCTTTTCCACCAACGGGGTTTCCATAATGGGCCGTTACGGCATTCCCTGCGTGGGCTTCGGTCCTGGGCATGAGGATCAGGCTCATGCTCCAAACGAAATAACATGGAAGGACGAACTGGTAAAGGCTTCTGCCCTTTACGCGGCCGTGCCTTACGTATATTCAAATCTGAAGAGCTAGTGTGAGGGGGTAAAAAATTATGCAGACGCAGTTTCATAACAAGCATTTTATAACGCTTCAAGAGTGGACTAAGGAAGAGGTCGATACCCTTTTGGATGTCTCCTTTGAGCTTAAAAGACATTTTGCCATGGGAGTTCCGACGCCTTATCTTTCCTATAAGACCATATTTTTGATGTTCTTTGAACAGTCGACGAGGACGAGAAATTCCATGGAAGCGGGCATTGCCCAGCTCGGAGGACATGCGAACTACCTGGATACCAGCACAATGCAGATCGCCCACGGAGAATCCGCCAAGGACACGGCCATAATACTCTCGCGATTTGGACACGGCATAGCCTGCAGAAATTGCTTTTGGGACATAGGAAACAAATACCTGCGTGAGATGGCTCAGTGGGCCACAGTGCCGGTCATGAACCTCCAGTGCGACCTTTACCACCCCATGCAGGTGCTGGCCGACTTAATGACCATCAAAGAAAAGGTCAAAGATACCCAGAGGCTTAAGGTCTCGATAATCTGGGCTTATGCAACGACCCACAAAAAACCCATATCGGTGCCGCTGAGTCAGGTCCTTCTTTTCCCGAGGTACGGCATGGACGTGACGCTAGCCTACCCGGAAGGATACGACCTGCCGGATTGGGCCATAAAGCAGGCAGAGGAAAATGCCAAGGCAAACGGCGGAAGCTTAAAGATCACCCATAACCAGGAGGAGGCTTACGAGGGAGCACACGTGGTCATCCCCAAAAACTGGGGAGACTGGGTGACGAACCCCGACCCTGCTGTCATCAATCCTCGCCTTGAGGCTAACAAGCACTGGAAGTGCACCGAGAAGATGATGAGTCTGGCTGACCCGGATGTAATGTACATGCATGCTTTACCGGCAGACCGCAAGAACGAGGTCGAAGACAGCGTAATAGACGGGCCTCACTCCATAGTCTACGACGAAGCGGAAAACAGGATACATACGGCCAAGGCCGTCATGACTCTGACGATGGGCGGAAAGTAAAAAATAAGATTAAAGGAGGAGAAGGCAAAAATGGCAAACTTAAAGGTGAAGATAGCGGGGATGGAGTTCGAAAATCCCCTAATAATAGCTGCGGGACCTCCTTCGAGAAATTACGAGACCATAAAGAGGATGGTGGAGGGGGGAGCAGGCGGCGTCGTTACCAAGACTATATCCGTTAAGGCAGCTGACGTACCCCGTCCCTGCATGGCTGCCTTCAAGGAAAGCTTCATAAATGCAGAGCTTTGGTCGGAGCATTCGCCTGAGCATTGGCTCGAAAGTGAGTATGGCAAGATATCTGCCCTTCCCGTACCAATAATAGTGGGCCTGGGATATACGGCCGAAGAGCTGACCGATCTCATTCCTAAGACCGAACCCTTCGCCGACGCCTTCGAGCTTTCCACTCACTACGTGGGCCGCGATCTGACTCCTGTGTTGAACACAGTCGCGGCTGCAAGAAGAGCCACAAAAAAGCCGATCATCGTGAAGGTAAGCCCGGGAGTTCCCGATCTGGCTGAACTCGGCAAAAAACTTGAGGAAGTTGGCGTTGACGCCTTGGCTGCCATAAACTCCGTCGGGCCTGCCCTTCGCATAGACTTAAAGACGGGCCTTCCCTACATGGGAAGCGACACCGGCTACGGATGGATTTCAGGGCCTGCTATAAAGGGAATCGCCCTTCGTCACGTCTTTGAGCTGTCGCAGGCCGTTTCCATACCCGTTATCGGTGTGGGAGGAGTATCGAGCGGCGAAGATGTCGTTGAAATGTTCATGGCAGGAGCGTCTGCAGTGCAGATATGTACACAGGCCATCGTTGAAGGTCCCAAGGCCTTCAAGAGGATAGCTCAAGAAACGTCGAAGTGGCTCGACGAACATGGCTACTCATCCTTAGATGAGATCAAGGGCTTGACCGCCAAGAAGTGGTCTTCCAGAAAAGCACCTCTTGTCAAGGTAACTCCGAGCGTAGACGAGGAAAAGTGCATAGGATGTCGCAGATGCGAGGAGTCCTGCGTCTACTACGCCATAAAGGTTGGCTCTTCCGGCAAAGCGGGCGTTACTACCGATGCCTGCTTTGGATGCGGGCTTTGCTACACGCGTTGTCCGGTTGGCGCCATTACGCTTTCTTAAACACCTGCACTAGCCCTGTAAGCTCAATGCTACAGGGCTAGTGAAAGGCCAGAGGAGGAAGAGAGATGTTTAGCACGGTAAATAAACCCGCAGAGAGGGTCGACGCCTACGAGAAGGTGACGGGGAGGGCAAAATACGGAGCAGACCTTCAGTTTGCTGGGATGCTTTACGGCAAGGTGCTTCGGGCAAAACATCCTTCGGCGAGGATAAAAAGCATTAACGTAGAGAAAGCTCGCGCCATACCGGGCGTATGGGCTGTCATGACGGCCCAAGACGTTCCCTGCAACGAAATAGGCGTCATCATACAGGACCAGCAGGTCCTGGCCAAGGAACGCATTTACTATATAGGCGACGGCGTAGCCATGGTGGCGGCAGAATCCCTTGAGATCGCTTCCAAGGCCTTAGAAGCTATCGAAGTGGAATACGAAGAAATAGAAGGAATTTTTGACCCCCTATTGTCAAAGAATAGCGATCCTATACAACCCGAAAGAGCCAGCAATGAAGTGGTACACCATAAATTGAGAAAGGGCAACGTCGAAGAAGGCTTTGCTGGAAGCGATGTCATCATAGAAAGAGAGTACGAGACGCAGTTCGTGGAACACAGCTACATAGAGCCCGAGGCTGTAGTGGCTGTCCCTCATGAAAACGGAAGCCTGGTGACGGTTTACGGTTCCGTTCAAAACGTCTTTGCCACCAGGGACGCCGTGGCAAGGTGTCTTAAAGCCGACCTGAGCAAGGTAAGGGTCGTTCAAAACCACATAGGCGGCAGCTTTGGCGGCAAAGACGAAGTCGTATCCGCCATGGCCTGCAGGGCAGCCCTTTTGGCCTTAAAGACTAGCAGGCCCCTTAAGATGGTAAATACCAGGGAAGAGTCCATACTCGAAAGCTATAAAAGACATCCCTATAAGATGAAATATAAGGTAGGAGCCACTAAGGATGGCAAGCTGGTTGCTATGGAAATTGAGGCCATAGCCGACGGCGGGGCTTACGCCTGCCAGACCCCCTTTGTCACCTGGAGGTCCGTCGTTCAAGCGACGGGGCCTTACGAAGTGCCCAACGTCAAGACCGATACCTACGGATATTATACTAACAACGTATACACAGGCGCCATGCGCGGTTACGGCTCCCCTCAGGTGATATTCGCAAACGAGTCTTTAATGGACGAGCTTGCCCAGGAACTTGGCATAACTCCCTTTGAGATAAGGCTTAAAAACATCTTGAAGAACGGTTCGGTGACGGCAAGCGGACAGAAGCTTGACCGCCACGAGGTAAGCCTTGCTGAAGTCTTGAAAAAGGCCGCAGAGGCCATAGGCTACGAAGAAAAATACAGGGAATACAGCAAGCCCCAAAGGGGCGACAAGCGCAGAGGCATAGGCATGGCCATAAGTTTCAGGGGCTGCAGCCTAGGTGCCGAGGCTGTTGACGGCGCCGGAACGGTTTTGTCCATCCAAAAGGACGGAAGCGTCTATCTTTACAGCGGCCTGGCAGAAAACGGCCAGGGTCTTAAGACAGCCTTCTGTCAGATTGCGGCGGAAGAACTTGGCATAGAGATGAAACATATAACCTTCCTCGAGGCAAATACCTTGATCTCGCCGGACAGTGGTTCCACCGTAGCGTCGCGCTCCACCTTAGTAGGAGGAAACTCCGTTATGAGGGCCGCCGAGAGCGCCAAGAGGGCCCTTTCCCGCTTTCTGGCCAAGGAGTTCGGGCTGCCTTCAAGTGACCTGGTGTTCAAGGAAAACTGGATATATACTCCCGATGGCAAAAAGCTGATTTCCTTCGCCGAGGCGGCTAACAAAGCTTTTTGGGCCGGCGTTCAGCTGTCCCACGTCGGATGGTATGTGGCGCCGAGCATCCACTGGGACGAGGAGGAAGGAAGGGGTAATCCCTACTTCACCTACGTCTACGGTTGTCAGATAGCCGAGGTAGAGGTAGACATGGGGACGGGCGAGGTGACGGTGTTGAACATGGCGGCCGCCCATGACGTGGGACGGGCGATAAATCCTGAGATGTTGAAAGGGCAGATATACGGGGGAGTTATGATGGGCCTGGGTTACGGCATCATGGAAGAGGTGGAGACCGACGAAGGTTATATCGCAAACACCAACTTCGACGAATACATAATTCCCACCTCTAAGGACATGCCTAACATAATCCCCATAATCGTCGAAAATCCCGACCCCGACGGACCTTTCGGCGCGAAATCCATAGGAGAACCTACGCTTGAGCTTGGGGCAGCTGCCATAGCCAACGCCATCGCACAGGCTACGGGCAGGAGGATAAGATCGCTGCCGTTGAACTTGGAGAGGGTGCTTTTGGGCCACCCCTTGAGGAAAGGACGTGGCAAAAAATGATAGACTATGAATTTTTTAAAGCTCCTTCTTTGAAGGAAGCACTGGAGTTTCTCGGCTCTCACGAAGGCGTGAAAGCCATAGCAGGCGGGACGGACCTATTGGTAGACATCAGGAAGGAAAACGCGCGTGCTAAGGGTTTCAAGTATTTGCTGGACATAAGCGGATTAAAGGAATTAAAGTTCATCGAAGAAAGAAAGGACTGCGTGGCGATAGGGGCTTTATCCACTCATACGATGCTTGTGGAATCCCTCGTAATTAATAAACACTTTCCCCTGTTGGCCTCCGCTGCGAAGACCATAGGTTCCACCCAAATAAGAAACAGAGGCACCGTGGGGGGAAATATAAATAACGCCTCACCCGCCGCCGATCTGCTTCCTCCTCTCATTGCCCTAAAGGCGCATGTGAAACTGCGTACTTTAAATGGCGAAAGAAAGCTTCCACTGGACGAGTTTTTGGCTGGTCCCTACAGGACAAACCGTCAAAGCGACGAAATAATGACGGAAGTATGCGTGCCCCTGCTCGGCGAAGGTTACTTTACTAATTTCCAAAAGATAGGAAGAAGAAAGGCCATGAACATAGCAAGGCTTAATCTGGCGGTCGTCTTGGGCATAAAAGACGATACCGTCTTTGACCCTAGAATTGTGCCGGGCGCAGCGACGGCGTACCCGATTCGCTTCGGCAAGACCGAGGAAGCAATTTCCGGCAAAAGGATTGGCGACATTGATCCAGCCGAGATAGGCGAAAGGGCAAGCGAGGAGATGATCTCTACCACGGGCATTCGCTGGTCAACGCCTTATAAGCGCATAGCCCTGGCAAGCCTGGTAAAGCGCGCTTTGGAGACGATTTTTAGGGAGGCGAAGGCCGATGAGTAATATCGAAGTCACCATCACCGTAAATGGGACGAAACATCACCTTACAGTAGGGCCGAAGGAAAGGCTGCTTGACACCTTGCGGGAGCGCCTTCACCTTACGGGTACGAAGGAAGGTTGCGGCGTCGGGGAGTGCGGAGCATGTACGGTAATACTTGACGGTGAGGCGGTGCATTCCTGCTTGATTCTGACGGCTCAAGCCGACGGAAGCGAGGTCCTTACTGTTGAGGGCCTGGAAAAAGAAGGTCAACTTCACCCGTTGCAGGAGGCATTTATAAAGCATCACGCCGTGCAGTGCGGCTTTTGCACGCCCGGCATGCTCATGTCCGCCAAGGCCTTGCTCGACAAAAACCCTAACCCCACCAGGGAGGAGATAAAGACCGCCATAGAGGGAAA
>DGDP01000129.1 GCA_002385485.1 Acetomicrobium sp. UBA3949
AAGAACTGCCGCTGTAGAAGAGCCGGTAATCATGCCAGGAACCATGATTATAAACATTAACCCCATAGAAAGAAACGCCGGTTTTTTACGAAATTTACGAATAATCCATGCAGCCAGGCCTTCTAGAAGGCCTGTGCTTTCCACTGTTTTCATAAAAATCATGGCTGTAGCAATGACAAGTATTGTATCGAGATAACCAAACATGCCCTCCACAAGGTGACGCAGGGGAAAACCTGCGTCACCTATGAGGGCTCCTGCTATGGCTGCGAAGGCCATTGCGATAGATACTGGAAACTTTATGGCAAAGGCTCCTACAGCAAATACTCCTATCATTGCTATTGTGTAAAGACCTTCTGGAAAAAACCACTCCACTATAGCCGGCAAGGCTAAATAACCCCCCACTCTCCCAGAACTTTTTTAAGAGGTATGTCAAGACTCTGAATACTTTCAGATTCTTCTACAGGGATCTTTTTTTCTTCTGCAATTTTTGTAAAATATCCATCATTATTGGCGCCTGTTACGTAAATAATGTGATCGGCTTGGGGTGCTGTTATCTCGAGAAAGGTATCCGTGAGAATGCCTCGTCTTGAATCACCACCCACGTGCATGACAAGGACTTTCAAACCCCGGTCTTTTGCTATGCTAAGGATTTTTTCTACCCTAGTCTTTTCTTGATCTTGATCTATTCCAGCAGCACCGAGACCTTTTGAGCTGCCCCCAACCACAATAATGAGAGCCTTATGATCTTTAATAGCATCTGGTTTCAGTGCCATGTCGAAGTCTGCCTCCACGTTCATTTTTTTCAAGATAACCTTAACCATCATGGCATCGGGGCTCTGGCCTGCGGAGGTAAGCGCTATTGTTGACGCCAAAGCCATGCTGTTGAACAAAACAACTATAAATATCGCTAAAACTATTGAGAATATTTTCTTTTTAAACATATCTTATGAGCCTCCAATGAAATGAAAAAGTAATTCGATTGGCGTCTCCTCATCGAGGGCGCCTTGTTAATTAAAAACTAGAACCCAACAGGAACACCCAAACGCCGGCAATCCGCTCCACCGTTCATTAAATCATTTTTGTATATAATGCCCTGTGAAGTGCCGAAATAATCACTATATGGACGAATATCAATTTTTTCTCCTATGACCTCTAGTGCTTTCAACGTCGGTTCTGGCATCTGATCCTCCGCTATGTAAGGAGATGGTTTGCCACTTACAGTATATGCGTACATGCGTGGGTAATTAATTGCTTCTGCCATATCCATGTTATAGTCGATTACATTAGAAATAATCTGCACAAGTGCCGAGATTATTCTCCATCCACCAGCACATCCTACAGTCATGAAAGGCCTATCATCTGGAGTTAAAATAATTGTCGGAGCCATGCTAGATAAGGGGCGTTTGCCAGGTTCAGGGGCATTTACACTTTTCGGGTCCTCTGAGAAATCATCCATCTCATTGTTAATTACAATTCCATACTTGGGAACGAATCCTGCCGCGTAATTATGCGTATTAGTACATGCAACAATATTGCCATCTGCATCAGCAACCGAGAAATGAGTTGTACCTGATCCAAGCCCGTTTGGGCCAGCAAAATAGGCAACCTTTTGATTTTCGTATTCCCATGGATCGCCGGGCTCAATTATAGACAAGATAGAGTCAATTTTTATTTGCTGTGCAAGTTTTTTTGCATAATCTTTGTTTGCTAGACCCCTTAATGGGACCTCGACAAAATCAGAATCAGCCATGTATTTTTCACGATCAGCAAACACCAGTCGAATTGCTTCTGCCGTGACATGCTGGCGTTCAAATGAATCAGGTGTCCATTGATCAAGGGGGAAGTTTTCAATGATGTTTAGCGCCTGCACAATATGTGTACCGCCACTTGACGAGGGCGGAGCGGAAAATATTTTGTAGCCGCGATATGTTCCTTCTATTGGTTTTCTAACCTTAAGTTCGTAATTTTTTAAGTCTTCCATTGTCATAATTCCGCCGAGACGATTGACCTCTTTGACAAAAGCTTCACCAATCTCGCCACTGTAAAATACATCAGGGCCTTTTTCTGCAAGGAGCTTGTATGTTTTCGCGAGATCGTTACGAACAATATGTTCTCCCGTCTGGTATGGTAGATCACCATTAAAAAAAGGCAGATCTTCAATTTTATAATAATCTACCAAAGGAAGGCTCATTTCGGCATACCATTTCGCTTGGTTTGGTTCAACTACCCACCCCTCTTCTGCTATACGAATTGCTGGAGTTGCTACATCGGCAAAAGACATTGTCCCATATTTGTCCAGTGCATAAAACATACCTGCAACCCAGCCTGGTACAGCTGCAGACATTCCGCCAATTGATTTCCACTTTTCTGTTTTTGCTTTTTCAGAAGCATACATGTCCCTCGTAGAAGCGGCAGGTGCCATTTCTCTGTAATCTAGAAAGATAACTTCGCCACTCTTGGCATCCCTGATTGTCATAAATCCCCCTCCACCAATTCCGGTAAAATGCCCCTCTACGACACTCAATGCTAAAGAGGTTGCGACTGCTGCATCAACAGCGTTACCCCCTTTCTTCATTATTTCTACTCCCTGTCTCTTATACACATCT
>DGDP01000065.1:0-9760 GCA_002385485.1 Acetomicrobium sp. UBA3949
AGGGCTTCCGCTCATTCCGGCAGCTATTCCGCCGATTTTTTCCACCAAAGTCCCCTTTGCCCTGATCAGGATTAGGCTTTTGGGCTCGCTTTGGCTGGGAATTATGCTCACCACTTCGGCAGGAAAGGAAACCCGCTCCAGACCCTTCACTACCGTGACGACCTCTCCCTGCATTCCCGGTTTAAGCTCGCTCAGAGGAAAGACGGGAACTTTTGGGACGAAAGTCGCGGCAAAAGCCGAACCGTAAAAAAAGTTGTGCCCAAAAACCAGAAGCGACGCCAAAACAAAGGCGAGGTAAAATCTCCTCCTGCCTAAGCTCTTTAGTAGCATATTAAAAGCCATAATTTTTAAGCCCCCTTAGCCTTGATGGTATCTTTGCGCATCCTCAGGTAAGCTATTATAAAATCGTCGATGTCTCCGTCCAGCACATCATCGACGCTATAGGATGTATAGCCCGTCCGATGGTCCTTAACCATCGTGTAGGGGTGCAATACATAAGACCTTATTTGACTGCCCCATCCGATTTCCTTCTTCTCTCCGTGGAGATCATCGAGCATTCTCTGCTTTTCCTGTTGGCGCCTTTCGTACAGCTTTGCCTTGAGAAGCTGCATCGCAACCTGTCTGTTCATGTGTTGGGATCTTTCGTTCTGACAGGTCACAACTATACCCGTCGGTATATGTATCAACCTGACAGCCGAATCGGTCATGTTGACGTACTGGCCGCCGGCTCCGCTTGCCCTAAAGGTCTCCATTCTTATTTCTTCCGGCCTTATCTCGATATCGGCATCATCAGGCAATTCGGGAATAACCTCGACGGAAGCAAAACTGGTGTGCCTTCGCTTCGACGAATCGAAGGGCGATATTCTGACCAACCTGTGAATGCCCTTTTCGGCCTTCAGATAGCCATAGGAACAAAAACCCTTAATCAAGATAGTGGCATATTTAATTCCAGCCTCCTCGTCGGGGAGTATATCGATTACCTTTGTTTCATAATTACGCCTTTCAGCCCACCGCAAATACATCCTCAAAAGCACTTCTGCCCAATCCTGGGCGTCCAAACCGCCGGCCCCTGCATGAACGGTCAAGATAGCGTTCGATTCATCATACTCCTCGTCCAAAAGAAGCTCCATTTCCATGGAATCTATCTCTTTTCTCAAGCGAGATGCCTTATCGTAAAACTCGCCCTCCAACTCTTCATCTTCGGTCTCATTAAGCAGTTCGGCCAAAACTTCCAGTTCTTCCCATTCCGCCTTCATCTTTTGCCACTGGCCCAATAGGTCTTGAAGGTGGGACAATTTTTGGGTAACTTTCTGAGCATCGGAGGAATTCCAAAAATCAGGAGAGGAAGTTCTGTCGATGAGAGCTTTTATCTCGCTTTCCAGGGTATCGACGTCAAAGACTTTCCCGCAACTCATCCAAAGATGAGCGCAGTTCCTCCAAAACCGTTGAAATCGGCTTTAATTCCATATACATACCTCCCATTATGGTCTTTTAGGTTTATTTTCCCTTAAGGTAAAATTTATTATATCATTGACGGAGATATTAAATAGCAGGAGTGGCAAAACCCATGGAAGAAAGCCGTATTAGCAACGAAACACTCAAACTGCCCATCTTCAAATTCGACGTCCTTCATTCGACTCAAACTAAAGCAAAGGAACTTTACGATAAAGAAGGGCTAGACCTCTTCGTCGTTTGGGCAGTAGAACAGGCTGCAGGAAGGGGAAGGAGAGAAAGGAGCTGGCACTCTCCGAAGGGAGGTTTGTACTTTTCCCTTTTTTGCAGAAATTTAGGGAACTTGCCCTCTCCCCAACTGATAAGTCTGGCCGCAGGGGTAGCAATAAAAGATGTGATGGAGAAATTATACGGCATAGCCTGCGAGCTAAAGTGGCCAAACGACATACTATACCAGGAAAAAAAACTATGTGGTATATTAAGCGAGGTCGCAAGCCGTGGCCAAGAAATCGATCACGCAATCGTGGGCATTGGGATAAACGCCAACACAGATCTTTTGAGCTTGCCCGAAGGGATATCGAGGGAAGCAATAGCTGTTAAAGATATACTGAATCGCGAGGTCGATCTTGAGGTCCTTTTAGCCACAGCATGCACCGAAGTCTTGGACCGAATTTCAAGGCTTGCGACACGGGAGGGGCGAAGTAAGACAATAGCCGATTACAAAAGGCATTGCCTGACCTTGAACTCTCAAGTGATCGTCTATCTGGACAAGGGAACGGTGAGCGGACGTGCGTTTGACATTACCAGCGAAGGTGCGCTTATGGTCGCCACGCCAAAGGAAACTTTTACGCTCACTACAGGCGATGTAATCCATTTAAGAAGAAGGTGATCCGATGCGCTTGACCGAACTGGCAAGGACGAGCGGCTGAGCCGCAAAACTTGGTCCGGCGGACCTGAATAAATTGCTCGATAACTTTACGGTACAAGAACATCCCAGGCTTCTTTCCTCCTGGAAGGGGGGAGAAGATGCTACCCTGTGGATCCTCTCCGACGAAAGAGCTGCCGTCCTGACGGTAGACATAATCACACCCGTCGTGGATGATCCCTATACCTGGGGGCAGATAGCTGCTGCCAACTCGCTAAGCGATGTATTCGCCATGGGAGGAAGACCGCTTCTGGCCCTGAACGTCGTCGGTTTTCCCATAAATTGTCTGCCGCTGGATACCCTTTCCGCCATCCTGGAGGGCGGCATGGAAAGGGCGACGAAGGCCGGTGCCATAATGGCCGGAGGCCATACCGTTGAGGACGAAGAACCGAAATATGGCCTCGTAGTTTACGGCGAAGTGGCCCTGAACGAAATATGGCGCACTACCGGGGCGAGGCCGAAGGATAAGATCATTCTCACTAAACCGCTGGGCACCGGCGTTTTTTCTACGGCCCTGAAGGCCGATATGCTCAGCAAAGAAGAGGAAGAGGCCATGATATCTCAAATGGTGAGTTTAAACGATCTCCCCTTGCACCTGCCCCAAGAAGCGCGCCGCAAGGTCCATGCCTGTACCGATGTAACAGGTTTCGGCCTCATCGGTCATCTTTTGAACATGTTAGACGAAAACATTGATATAAGAATTGAAGCCAAAAGGGTTCCCCTTTTGGAAGGGGTGACCGAAAAAATATCAATGGGGCTCGTACCGGCAGGAGCTTACCGTAATAAAGACTGCTATAAAAGTACGGGCAAGGTTACAGGGTTAGAATCTCTTGACGAAAACTTGGAAGACGCGCTGTTCGATCCCCAGACTTCGGGAGGCCTCCTTTTGGCCGTCGACCCCGACGTCGAGGATGTCATACTTGACGCCGCAAGGAAGAAGGGCTTTTTGGGAAGCAACGTAATAGGAGAAGTGTTGGAGGGAAAGGGAAAAGTAAAGATAAATTAGCCATAAACCGCTTTAAATCGGTTCCAAAGGATGAGGTAGATATTGTGCAAATAGGTGGTCCACATCTCATCGACCTTTGGCGTCGGCAATAGGATGGCGCATGATAAATTTGAAAGGGTTTCTCTTATCAGGAGAGGAGACCATACGTCTGCCACGACGAGGCCTCCTCTCTCTTTTGCGTATTCTATATATTTTTCCAGTTCAACGATACCTTCGCCCCTTCTCCAATCATCAAAGCACTTTACGGGCGGTCTCAACGTTTCGGCGCCAGAGGCTTTTAGCAAAAACTCCATTCTTCCTGATAAATCGAGAATGAAAAGGCCGTCCATTATTTCCCTCCCCACCCCAATCACGCTGTCCAACCTGCTTTGAAATTCCGCCAAACGTCTTTGAAAGTAGTCGTACATGGACGGCTCTATCTCAGTGAGCAAAACCAATATACGGCTTGCCATAAAAGAAATGGTGGCCGGGTCGAAGAAATATTTATCGAAAACATTTCTATCGTAGGGCAAAAACTCGTACATGTACTTCACCTTTTTTTCGCCCCTCGGTATTCCCCTCTCTCCCAGCGTCAGGGCAATCAGGTAAGCATCTTTCGGCCAACTCCTCAAGCGCCTGGTCAGTGAGCCGTCTTCGGCCCAGTCGAAAAGCGAGTGCACCTCTACTACCGGACCTCCTACAAATCGGACAAGGACAGCAACTTCGGGAGGTGTTGCCACAACCGAGGCAATCTTACCCTCGACCGCCATGACCTCCGAAGGGTAAAAAACCAGAACAAGAAGAAAGAGGGCAAGAAATGTTTTTTTCACAAATACAGCCATCGCAAAAAGACCGCCATTTTCGTAGGCCATTATTTTATATCCTTCGTTTTTTTGCTGCCTGGCTTCACTAGGGGAAGTCCTTTCTTACAAAGTGGACATTCCTCCGGTTTATAGACGGGAAAGACCTTCTTGGCAAGGCTGAACAGCTCTCCTTTAAGACCTGTGTTTTCCGTGCTTCTGTCCACTATACACCCCGAGGCAACCCATTTAGCGCCAAATGATTCTAATGCTTCTCCGACTTCCTTTATCGATCCTCCCGTCGTCACCACATCCTCTATGACGGCAAATCTCATCCCCTCGGGTGCGGGAAACCGACGCAACTTCATCTTACCCTCTTCTCTTTCACAGAATATAAAGGGGACGTCCAAGGCCCTGGCCACCTCATGGCCTATTATTACACCCCCCAGCGCGGGGCTGGCTATGATATCGGGGGCGCTGGGTCTTATTAAGTTCGCCAACCTTTCGCCGACATAGGCTGCATAGCGCGGAAACCGCAAAAGCAAAGCGCATTGTAAATAGTTACCGCTATGGAGGCCGGAGGACAGGAGGAAATGGCCTTCCAGCAAAGCACCGCTGTCGGCAAGCATCTTTTCCAGGAGATCTCCGTCATTTACGCCATTCACGAACCCGCCACCTCCCCTTTGATTGCGGCAAGCGCCTCCAGGGGGCCCGAACACCGGAGGATTGGCCTGCCTATCACTATAAAGTCGGCTCCCTTCTTCTTGGCTTCACCGGGAGTCATAATCCTGGCCTGATCGTCTTTCGAAGTACCCTTAGGCCTAACGCCGGGCACTAAAGTAAGAAGCTTGCCTGAAATCCTTTTTATCGATTCCAAATCCCTGGGAGAGCAAACGACACCGTCTATACCGGCCTCTTCGGCCAGTTTAGTCCTCATTTTGATCGCATCTTCGATGCCACATCCCGGAGAGACGGCTTTCCACTCTTCTTCGTTAATGCTGGTCAGGACCGTAACGCCAAATAATTTCATATCGGGATTCGCTTCGTTCCGCCCATTCACCGCCTCGCACAACATCCGCTTTCCTCCGGCGATGTGGAGGGTAAGCCCAAAGATTCCCATTTCTGCTACGGCTGAAACGGCATCCTTGACTGTGTTGGGTATATCGTGCAACTTAATGTCCAAAAATACTTTCCAGTTCTTCCCAACAGAAATTATGAAGTCTCTACCTCCCTGACAGAAAAGCCGCGGCCCTATTTTGACGTATTTTAAATCGGGCCCCAGCATCTCCAGGATTTTTTCTGCGGAAGTCAGGTCCTTTACGTCCAAAGCCAGTACGATTTCGCTCAAAAGCGATCACCTCTTCCCTTTCCTATTATATCCGCCACGGAACCGACGCCCCAAAGGACCATCCTTTTAGTCAAACTTTCATGGATATTAGATATGCATTTCAGGTCATGCATCAACATGCTGCCGATCTCTACGGCGGCAGCCCCGACAAGGAGCATGGCCAATACATCTTCGTCGCTGCAAACGCCTCCACAACCTATCACAGGTATGGAGACCGACCCTGCCACTTCGTAAAGACATCGCAATGCAAGAGGAAATACGGCGGGGCCGGACAGGCCCGCAAATATCCTGTCGAATACGGGCTTTTTGGTTTCCACGTCGATGGCCATTCCAAGCCAAGTATTGGATACCACCAAGGCATCGGCACCGCCATCCTCGGCAGCCCTTCCGACGGCCGGCAAATCGAAGGCCTGAGGCGTAAGTTTAACCCACAGCTCCCCTTCCCAGACTTTCCTTGCCACCCCAAGAACGCTCGAGACACCATCCGCGCTCATTCCCCAGGCCATACCGCCGCAATCGACGTTAGGACAGGAAACGTTTAATTCCACGGCCGCTATGTCCTTCACTACGGATTTGAGCAAGACCAGGCTCTCTATCGTCTCCTCAAGGGACTCCACGGCCAGATTGACGATTACGGGAATCCCGCTTTTGGCAAGATGGGGCAACTCTTCTTTTACAAAGACCTCTACCCCCCTGTTTTGAAGCCCTATGCTGTTAAGTACTCCTGATGGGGTTTCCCATATCCTGATGCCACTGTTGCCTGTCCTGGGACGACGGGTTAACCCCTTGCTGCAGATTGCTCCAACGCCTGCACTATAGGGCTCCTGCCAGAAGGAAGCATCGTGAGGCCAAAGGCCCGACGCTATTATCAAAGGGGAGGGAAGGGTCAATCCGCCTATGGAAATGCTCAAATCGGGTAAGCTTTTCGAGACATCAGATAAGCTCATCCAAAAATACCTCCGAAAGATCGAAAACAGGGCCGTCATGGCACACTTTAAGCATACCCCTTTGCGTTTTCACTGTACAGGAATGGCATCCGCCGATGCCACAACCCATCCTAGACTCAAGCGACGCCATGATAAGCGACTTTCCCCCAAATGTCTCGTATACCGCCTTAAGCATGGGAACAGGACCACAGGCCCATATCTCATCGATGAAATCCCCTTCTTTTTTTAAAACATCCGGGGCAGTTCCCTTGCAACCCAGTGATCCGTCGTCGGAGGCCACGGTCAGGCCGGAGACTTTACTGCTTGCCCAATCTGCCACGCCTGCCCAATCCCTGTTTGAAACGCCAAAGACGAAGCTGCTTATAACATCGGAGTGGAATTTCCAGGCGCACAGCAAAGGCGCCACTCCTATCCCTCCCGCGACCAACGCCAAAGACCTCCCCCTTGTGGCAGTAAAGACACCGTTCCCAAGGGGTCCCCGAAGGCGAAAGGAGGTGCCTCTTTCGCAGGAGACGATATCTTTCGTACCTCTGCCCACCACCTTCATCAAAAATTCGACGCCATTTTCCGACCCATCGACCACGGCAAAGGGCCTGAGCAAAAAGGGGTCGCTTTTCCATCGATGAGGCCCTACCATAAAAAATTGTCCCGGCAAAATTGCGGGAAGAAGTTCTTGCGTCTCAAATCTCAACGAATATACGCCTCCGCCCAAAAAGGCCTTGTCGATCAAAAAACCTTCCCGTTCCAATCCGCGGCTACATTGCATGACATACCTCTTCTTTTAGACGATTATAAACTATTTTACCTTCCAGGATGGTCAATACCGGCCATCCCTTAAAGGTAAAGCCGTCGTATGGCGTTATCCTCGCCTTGCTTTTCCAGTTTGTCACATCGACTTTCCCTTCAAGGTTCAAATCAATTATCGTCAAGTCGGCTTTCGAGCCGAGGTTCAGTTTTCTCTCAAGTCCGATTACCCTTCCCGGCCCCGTCGAAAAAAGCTCGAAGATCCTTTCCTTTGAAAAGGGTCTGCCCCTTCTATTCCATCTATCGATGACTGCAGCCACGGCACACTCAAGGGAAGCTATCCCAAAGGCCGCAGCCTCAAAGACAACATCCTTTTCGTCTACGTGATAGGGGGCGTGATCGGTTGCTATGGCATCGATCGTCCCATCCTTCAGGCCATACCAAAGCGCCTCCACATCCTCCCCGCTCCTCAACGGAGGATTTACTTTAAGGGAAGAAGAAAAGGCAGAATGCAATATCGTCTCTTCGTCAAAGAGAAGGTGGTGGGGTGTCACATCGCACGTAATTGGCAATCCCCGTTCCTTGGCCCGCCTTATGGCCTCCAAAGCCTCTTTGGTACTTATGTGGGTCAGATGAAGACGACCGGAGGTCTCCTCGCACAGCCTTATCGCTCTTTCCACTCCTATTATCTCGGAGCTTCGCGGTATCCCCTTAAGACCGCAAAGGGCACTCACTCTGCCTTCGTTAATTTGCCCCCCTTCGGAAAGACTTAACTCTTCTGAATGTTCCATGAGGGGCACCCCTACATCCTTGAGGTACAAAAGGGCTATTCGCATGGCCTTAGCCGAAATCACCGGAGAGCCGTCGTCGGTAAAAAGTACCGCTCCCTCCTCTTTCATGGCTATCATCTCGGTGATCCGCCTGCCTTCTCTCTTCACCGTCACGGTGCCCGACGGAAGCACTCTTGCTCCCCCGGCAACCCTCCCCTTTTCTGCAACGTAACGAACGATCGAAGGTTCGTCCACTGCCGGAGTGGTGTTAGGCATGGCGACCACATGGGTAAAACCTCCTGCCGCGGCAGCAAGGGAACCGCTATAGATATCCTCTCTCCAAATCTGGCCCGGATCCCTCAAATGGGCATGGAGATCGACGAAACCGGGACAAGCCACGAGGCCTTCAAGATCGTAAAATACATCCTCTTCTTGCAAGCTGTTGCTTTCTGAAGGAACCAACTTCGTCACACTGCCCTTCTCAAGAAGAAGATCCCATTTGCCCTCTCTCAAACTCCTTCCATCATAGAGGAACACTTTACGCAACCAAATCATCTGCCCGCACCTCCGGCTAAATACAGGAAAAGTAGAGCCATCCTGACGGCCACACCGCTTCTCACCTGATCCAACACTAAACTTCTGCTTCCGTCAGCTACAGAGCTTTCTATTTCGACGCCTCTGTTCATGGGGCCGGGATGCATCACTATTGCATTTCTTTCGGCATAACGCAGAAGTTCTGTCTTCACGCCCCATCGATTGTGATATTCATCGATGCTAGGAAAGAGACCCTCCTCCTGCCTTTCGCGCTGAATCCTCAAGGCATATACAATATCGGCGCCTTCTACGGCCTTTTTGGGATCCGGTTCATATTCGGCGAGATCGAAAACGTGAAGGGGGATCAAGGACCTTGGGCCTGAAACCACCACATGAACTCCCATTTTCGAGAAGGCGTGGATGTCACTCCTTGCTACCCTGCTGTGCAGTATGTCACCAATTATCGCCATTTTGCGGCCCCTCAAATCTCCAAAATGTCTCCAGGCGGAATAAAGATCGAGCAAAGCCTGAGTGGGGTGAGCCCTCGCTCCGTCGCCGGCGTTGATGATGCACGTTCCCGATAGCTTGTTTATCAGATATTCCGGCGTCCCGACTTCCCTGTTTCTAACGACAACGGCATCCACTCCCATTGCTTTGATCGTCTTGGCAGTATCCTGAAGGCTCTCCCCCTTTGATACGCTTGATCCCGAGGCGGACCAGTTTATCACGTCGGCGCTCAAAAATTTTTCCGCAAGCTCAAAAGATGTCCTAGTTCGCGTGGATGGCTCGAAAAACAAGTTGGCAACGACCTTTCCTCTCAAAGCGGGAACCTTTTTTAATGGCCTTTCCATGACCTCTTCCATCTTACAAGCCTCTTCCAAGACCATATAAAGGTCGTCTTCACTAAAGACGTCTACGTCTACCAGATGGCTGTGTTTCCAAGGCATAAAACCACCCCCCTACTCCTTCTCCGCTATAACTATGCCGTCCTTGCCGTCGAGCTCGCTGACGTAAACTTCTACGACTTCATCCCTTGAAGTGGGAACAACCCTTCCCACCACATCGGGATGAATGGGAAGCTCTCTATGTCCCCTGTCCACCAAAACGGCCAGCAAAACTCTCCTCGGTCTCCCCATATCCATCAAGGCATCAAGGGCAGCTCTCACCGTCCTTCCCGTGAAAAGAACATCGTCAACCAGCACGATATCCTTGCCCGTTATGTCCACGGGCATGGTCGTGCTGTGCACCATGGGAT
>DGDP01000065.1:9828-31092 GCA_002385485.1 Acetomicrobium sp. UBA3949
TGTGTATAAGAGACAGTGGTCGTGCTGTGCACCATGGGATGATCGGCCATTAACGAAAGATCATCCCTGTAAAAGGTTATGTCCAGCTCTCCGCAGGGAAGTTCCTTATAACCCGAGGACTTAATGACATCCCTGATCCTGTGGGAAAGATATACCCCTCGTCTTTGGATCCCCACCAGCACTGCTTCATCAGTTCCGCCAAGTTTCTCCAAAACTTCATGGGCCATCCTTCTTATCGTCAGATCCATTTCCTTCTCGTCCATCACAACAGCCTTGACTTTCACTCTCGCCACCTCCCTAAAAAAAGAGCTCCCATGAAAAAGAACTCACGGAAGCTCTTGAAACTTTTTAAAACGACCCCTTCGTTGGGCTCTGCCGTTATTATCAAGCCTTTGCTTCACAATAATTTACCTCCTCGCAAAAGATATATCCTTTAGAAGAGAGTATATCAGAGGGGTAACTATTATGCAACCGGTTGCATAATAGTTTTGCACAAAAAATAAGAAGGGAAGACATCATGCTTCACATTCGGCATACGAGCGGATCTTCCCTTCTTGATCGTCCGACAACTAAAAAGAGAACCTGGCAGTTTAACCTTCATAACGTTGTATTGCCAAAACGGCATTATGCCCCCCGAAGCCGAAATTGTTCGACAAAGCTCGACTGATCTTCTTGTATACTGGAGATTTTCCCACGACATTGATGGGGCATTCTTCGTCAAGTTTTTCAAGGTTGATGGTTGGATGGACGACGCCTTTTTCCAGGGCCATCAGCAGAGCGATTAACTCGAGGACACCTGCCGCACCCAAGCCGTGTCCCACCATTGATTTTGTGGAATGGACCAAAATATCATCTGTGTGCTCCCCGAAAAGGGCTCTGATCGCTTTGGCCTCCATCGTATCGTTTAAAGGCGTGGATGTGCCGTGGGCATTTATAAGCTCAACCTCCGCAGGATCCCAACCCGCCATGGCTATAGCCATCTTCATAGCCCTGACCGCTCCCGCTCCATCGGGATCCGGAGCGGTAATATGATAGGCGTCGGTGGTATTTCCGTAACCTACAAGTTCTCCGTATATCTTGGCGTTCCTCTTTTTTGCGTGTTCAAGCTCCTCCAGGACAAGCACTCCCGCACCTTCGCCCAAAACGAAACCGTCCCGGTCTGCATCGAAGGGACGCGATGCGTGCTCGGGGTCATCGTTCCTGGAAGACAGTGCCTTCATGGCTGCAAAACCAGCCACGCCGACGGGCGTAATGGCAGCTTCCGCACCTCCTGCAAGGATTACGTCGGCTTCTCCCCTCCTAATGGCATATATGGCCTCACCTATAGTATGCGTTGCAGTGGCGCAGGCTGTTACGGCACATAGGCTTGGGCCCTTGGCGTTGCATCTTATTGCCACGTAAGCTGCGGGCATATTGCTTATCATCATGGGAATGAAAAAGGGGCTAATCTTGTTAGGGCCTTTTTCTATCAAGGCCTTGATGTTTTGAAAACTCGTTCCTATACCACCTTCGCCGCTCCCCAAGTAAACCCCAACCCTCGTCGGATCCTCCATGCTCAAATCCAAAGCGCTGTCTTTGATTGCCATATCCGAAGCGGCGACGGCAAAATGTATGACCCTGTCGGTTTTTCTGGCTTCCTTTTTTTCAAGCCACTGTCCCGAATCGAAATCCTTCACTTCGGCAGCTATTCTTACAGGATAATCGGAGGCGTCGAAAAGCGTGATATATCCCACGCCGTTTTTACCCTCCTCAAGGGCCTTCCAGAATTCATCTTTACTGTTTCCGATGGGACTTACGACGCCAACCCCAGTTATCACCACTCTTCTCAAGCTGTTCACTCCTTCGATTAGTGGTGTAGAGGCTCTTGCGGGATGACCTGCAAGAGCCCTATGCCTTTACTCTTCTACACCAAGTTTGGTCTTAATGTACTCCAATGCTCCTCCGACGGTAGTAAGCTTTTCTGCGTCTTCGTCGGGGATCTCGATATCGAACTCCTCTTCGATGCCCATGATGAGTTCAACGATATCGAGCGAATCGGCACCCAAATCCTCCACGAAGGAGGCTTCCATCGTGATCTGATCCTCATCGACATCTAATCTGTCCATTACTATTTGTTTGAGTTTTTCCTGGATTTCTTCCAATCTCATCTTTACTCACCTCCTTCCAAAATACTAATGCATGACCATTCCGCCATCTACAGCTATGACCTGTCCGGTGATGTATTCGGCATCATCGGAGACCAAAAAGGCCACCAAGTTCGCAACATCCTCCGGTCTGCCGGCCCGACCGAGGGGCACACGGCTCAAAAACTGCTCTCTATATTGGTCTCCCAGCTTTTGAGTCATATCCGTCTCTATGAACCCCGGCGCTACCACGTTTGCCGTTACCCCTCTGGGGCCGTACTCCCTGGCAACGCTTTTGGCAAAACCCACCAACCCGGCCTTGGCTGCAGCGTAATTGGACTGACCTGCGTTTCCCATCAGGCCCACTACAGAACTCACGTATACTATCCTTCCCCATCTCGCCTTCGCCATATCCCGCAGAGCTTCCCTCGTACAGTAGAAAGCAGAGGTAAGATCTGCCCTTAGCACATCATCCCATTCTTCGTCCTTCATGCGAAGCAAAATGTTGTCCCTTACGACTCCGGCATTGTTGACTAGGATGGAGACAGGTCCCAGATCCCTTTTGATGGCCTCAAACATCCCTTTGACGCTTTTGGCATTCCCTACGTCGGCAAGGAAAACCCTCGCCTCGGAGTTCATCTTTCTTATCTCAGATGCTACCTCCTCGGCCTGTTCTGCTGAGGATCTGCAGTTTAATGCAACGGCATAGCCCAAACTTCCCATCTTCAGGGCCATAGCTCTTCCTATGCCTCTGCTGGCACCTGTTATTAAGACCACCTTACAAACCGAAGTCATTCTACTTGAGCACCCCCAAAAAATCAAGGGCTCCCTTTAATTTTTCCTGGCTATCGAGGGAGTAAACCTTGACGTCTTTAGCGATCTTTTTAATCAAGCCCGTCAACACTCCGCCGGGGCCAACCTCCAGGAAGGAATCCACTCCCGCTCCCCTCATGAACTCCACCGACTGGGCCCATAACACAGGACTGTAGCTTTGAAGGAGCAGGGCCTTCTGTATTTCTTCCACGCTTTCAAGAGGTTTGGCGTTTACGTTTGCCACTACAGGCCACTTGGGCCTTCTCCACTCGCAACTTTTAAAGGCCTCGCTCAACCCCTCAGCAACAGGGCGCATCAATGAGGAGTGAAAAGGAGCGCTTACCTTTAACGGAACAGCCCTTTTTGCCTTTCTCTCCTTGGCCAGTTCTATAGCGCGATTTACCGCTTCGGCATGTCCGGAGAGGACGATCTGTTGTGGCGAATTGTAGTTTGCAGG
This sequence comes from Acetomicrobium sp. UBA3949, assembly GCA_002385485.1. GTDB lineage: Bacteria > Synergistota > Synergistia > Synergistales > Acetomicrobiaceae > Acetomicrobium. Next base: position 13,222 of record DGDP01000065.1, read on the forward strand.
CTCACAAAAAGATTCGGCCGTCGAGGCGAGGCTACATATTTCTTCGACGGTTTCCTTGTCCAATCCGATGATGGCAGCCATGGCACCGACGCCAAGGGGAACGGCCTGCTGCATGAGCTTGCCGCGAATATTGACGAGCCTCACTCCATCTTCAAGTTTTAAGGCGCCCGAAGCGACCAGGGCTGTATACTCCCCTAAGCTGTGACCGGCAACGAAGGAGGGATCCAACTCTTTCCGCATGGACTTCAGCGCTTCGAAGGCGGCAATAGAGACGGTCAGGATAGCCGGCTGGGCGAACTCGGTCTTGGTCAATTCCTCTTCGGGGCCCTCGAATATGACCCTGCTAAGAGGAAAGCCAAGGGCTTCGTCGGCTCGCAAGAACATCTCCCTGGAGACGGTAAACTCGTCGTAAAACTCCCTTCCCATCCCCACTTCTTGGACACCCTGGCCCGGAAAAACGAACGCATATGCCAACGGATTTCACCTCTCTTCCGCTTTTACTCTAAACGATTTTCGAGGCCTCGAAGGACTCTTTCGGCATCGCTGAAAAGCTCTTTGATGATCTCTGCAGCGGGCTGAACCTTTTTGACCAGACCGGCGGATTGGCCGGCCATCACCGACCCCCACTCCACGTCGCCGTCAATCACGGCTGCCCTGAGCTTTCCCGCTCCAAGCGCCTCCAGCTCTTCCAGAGCGGCTCCTGCTGCTTCCATTTCCTCGAACTTCTTCGTCAATTTGTTCTTAATACACCTCACGGGATGGCCAGTCGTGCGTCCTGTAACGACGGTGGACCTGTCAGCGGCCTCTATAATCATGCGCTTATAGGCCTCATGGGCAGGACTTTCGACGGCGCAGACGAAACGCGTCCCTACCTGCACGCCTTCGGCCCCAAGGGCAAAGGCCGCAACGACACCACGTCCGTCAGCTATGCCGCCAGCGGCAACGACGGGAATGCTAACGGCATCTGCCACCTGAGGAACGAGGACCATTGTCGTTAGCTCGCCTATATGGCCTCCGGCCTCGGTTCCTTCGGCAACCACAGCATCGGCTCCCTGCTTTTCCACCCTCTTCGCATGGGCTACCGAAGCTATCACCGGTATTATTATGGTGCCCAAGGGTTTCAGCCTTTCTATCACCTTCCCGGGGCTACCTGCGCCTGTGGTCACCACGGGAACGCGATTTTCGGCGACCACCTCGATTGCGGCCTCCGCCGTGGGGGACATGAGCATTATGTTAACGGCAAAGGGCCTGTCGGTCATGCTTTTTACCCTCTTTATCTCCCTGTCCAACAATTCCGGAGGCATGTTCCCCGCAGCTATGACGCCGAGCCCACCTCCGTTGCTCACTGCGGCGGCCAGATCGGCATTGGCGACCCAGGCCATACCGCCCTGAAAGATGGGATACTCCAATCCAAGCAACTCTTGAATTCTCGTCTTTTTAAACATCCTCATGCACCTCATACCTCTATGAATGTGGCCCCGTAAGTCATCCCCGACCCGAAGCTCACCATGACTACCTTGTCTCCCCTCTTCACCTTTCCCTCAGCCTTGGCCTCATGGAAGGCCAGAAAAACGGAGGCTGAGGAGGTGTTCCCGTACTTATCCACGTTCAGTATAGCTTTATCCATGGAAACGCCGAGGCGCCTCAGTACGCTTTCCACAATCCGGTAGTTTGCTTGATGAAATATCCACCAGTCCACATCGTCAAGAGCTAATCCCGATTCATCGCAGAACTCCGACAAAAAGGGCGGCAATTCCCTGTTCACGAACTTGAACACATCGTTGCCCTTCATATGAATCGTATGTAATTTTTTCTCTATCATCTCCACCGAGGCGGGGCATTCCACCAAGCCTCCCGGCAAAATGATCAGGTCGCTTTTCGTGCCATCGCTTCTTAGAGAGGCCGATATCACCCTGTTTTTGTCGTCAGGGCTAACTCCCAACACGACAGCTCCGGCGCCATCACCGAATAAAACGCAGGTAGACCTGTCCTCCCAATTGAGCAGCCTCGTCAAAATTTCGGCCCCTATCACCAGCACTCTCTCCCAGAGGGACGAGGCTATGCCTGCAGCTGCATAAGTGAGAGCATAAATGCTGCTAGTGCAACCGGACTGTATGTCGCTTGCTCCCGCTTTTGTGGCGGCTAACTTCCCCTGAACCTTGGCAGCCACCGAAGGAAATATGGTGTCTGGCGTATTTGTCGCCACGATAACCATGTCTAAATCTTCAGGGCTAAGGGAACATGACCTTAAGGCCTCGAGGGCCGCCAGGTAAGCCAAATCGCTGGTGACCTGATCGTCGGATGCGACCCTCCGCTCCACGATGCCTGTGCGCGTCCTGATCCATTCGTCGTTAGTATCAACAATTTTCTCTAGGTCTTTATTGGTCAAGACCTTCTCTGGAACGTACATGCCGCTACCCAGGACGGATACCGGCCTTCCGTTAAAAACAGCCACACTACATCCCTCCTCGATCCAAGCCGTCTCTAATCAAATCAACGCCACGATGATTTACAAAATCCCTGGCGACCTTCAATGCGTTGTCAATGGCCCTCGCTTTCGACCGTCCGTGGGCCTTTATGACCACTCCGTTAACGCCGAGCAGGGGGGTCCCGCCATATTTTTCGTAGTCGAAACGCCCCCAAAGCTCCTTGAGCATGGGCAATAAAAAAAGAAACCCGACTTTAGGAAGAACCCGTTGTTCCATCTCTTCTTTTAACAACTTATACAACGCTTCGCCCACGCCTTCGATGAACTTCAACAACACGTTTCCCGTAAAGCCGTCGCAAACAACCACATCGGCCACTCCCAAGGGTATGTCCTTGCCTTCCACATATCCCATAAACTGCATGTTGCCTTCGGCCAATAAGTTCCTGGCCTCACATACTACCTCATCGCCCTTTATTTCCTCTTCGCCATTGGAGAGCAAAGCGACGACGGGGGATTTGACACCCAAGGTATTCTTCATGTAGATCTCCCCCATGATGGCGAACTGATAGAGGTTGACGGGCTTACAGCGAACTGTTGCCCCAACATCTATCAGAAGGGTAATCCTGTTGGGCAACGGTATGGGAACTCCCAGGCCGGGCCTGTCTATGCCCTCAATTCTGCCCAAAATTAACACGCCCCCGGCCACGACCGCTCCCGTATTGCCCGCCGATATGCACCCCTGGGCATCGCCGCTTTTCACCATATCCATTACCATCCTGATGCTGGCCTTTTTTTTCTTTCTAAAAGCGACTGTTGGGGATTCGCCCATGGTGATGAATTCATCGGTATGAACTATATGAATCCTTTTCTTTACAAAAGGCTCCGCGCCTCGTATCGACCTTTCTATTTGGCTGCCGTCTCCCACCAACACCACTTCGAGGTCGGGATATTTGGAGCAGGCTGCCAACGCTCCCTTACACACTTCGCCGGGAGCATGATCTCCTCCCATAGCATCTAATGCCAAGATCAAAACACTCACCCCTATCGGTCGAACTCTCTACACTATGTTTTTACCCTTTTTTAGGGGTAGCTTTCAAGAGCTGCAACGATAAACCTGCCAATGAAAATTTCTTTACCCTCGACCTTCGTTCTGACGCTGACTATGTATTTATTCTGTTTGTGGGTCCCCACCTTGGCCCTCGCCACCAGCATATCGCCGACACGGGCGGGAACCTTGTATCTTATGTGAGCCGAAGCGGTTATCACATAATCGGCTTCTACTACCGCGATCGCCAGAGAGGTCGCCTGGGCATAAATGTGATGATCGGCTACCAGGTCGGTATCGCGAAAGGCCATATCTCCGGTGGTCTGAAGTACCGACAGGGCCAGTTTGTTAGGCTGAAGCTCCACCAATTCCCCCACCACTTCGTCGTACCTGAGGGATCTCAGCCTGCTTGTCGCCTCTTCGGCCATTTTTCTCATTCTCTCCCTGAACTCCGGGATCCCCAGAAGCGCCCTGTCCAGCCTGACAGTGCTCAAAGAAACTCCCAGGGCATTGGCCAAAGCCTCGTCAGTGAGCAGGGGGTTATCCCTTAAAAGCTTCAAAATCCTCTGGTGTCGACGCTTCCTGTCGCCCGATGTTGACACAAAATCGACCTCCGAAACTTAACATCTGGTCTTAATAACTGGTGTTAAAGGTACTATAAAACAATCCTTTACGTCGGTCAAGACTGTCCTTTAATAAAAAATACAGGGGAAAGGTTCCTTTCCCCTGTATTTTAGACGATCAATTTCTACTCTTCTTCTTTTTTGGCCAGCTTTCCTATCGAACGCCCTCTGTAGTATCCGCATTCAGGACAGGCCCTGTAAGTCATTACGACTTCAGAACAATGGGGACAGAGCGTCAGCTCGGGTCCCTTCAGGCTTTTAATCCATTGGGCGTATCTTTTAGCCGTTTTTGCGTGAGAAACCTTTCTTTTTGGGATGGCCATCTCTTTCTTTCCTCCTTTCGAGACCGCTTAGCGAAATCTTTGCCTTCTTCAACGCTTCCAGGCGAGGATCAACCTCACGGAAAGCACAGTCACAGGAATCGACATTCAGGTCTTTGCCGCAATGAGGACAGAGTCCCCTGCAATAGAGATCGCAAAGGGCGACGGAAGGCAAAGACAGGATAATACTCTCCCATAACTGGGGGCCCAAGTCAAGATGCGTAGGCCAAAATTTTATATGCACCATTGACATTTCTTCCTCGGACAATTCGTGATCGGGTTCGGAGCTCGGTTTTCTCAGGGTGTATATGTATTCGTATCTTTCGGAAATATCCAATAATACGGGTTTAAGACACCTGGCGCAGGGAACCTCTACCCTGAAGGCCGGCTCTAAGTCAACCCTCAATTCCCCGTTTGCCCAACAGGCCTGCACATCGAAGGTCAGGGGAAATTTCAAAAGGTATTCCTGCCCCCAGTAACTGATAGTGCTGTCGGCTTCATCGAACGATACCGACGTCCTGTAAATTTCTCCCTTCTTTATGTCCTCGAAATTTAAAAAACAATGCAAATCCAATTTATCCTTCAAAAATATCCTTCCTCCCGGGGATTGGAGATCCCCAAAAGATATTGCTTCACCTGTTGTCGATCAGCTTAAAGGTATCCCTTGCGATGACGAGCTCCTCATTGGTGGGCACCACGAGGGCCTTCACGGGCGAATCCTCCCTGCTGATATAACCCTCCTTGCCCCTGATCAACGCTTTATTTTTGGCCCTGTCGAATCTAAGACCTAGAAAGCTCAGGTATTCGCACACTTTTTCCCTGACAATGGGGCTGTTTTCGCCTATGCCTGCGGTAAAAGTCACGGCATCCAAGCCTTTCATCGCTGCAGCGTAGGCTCCTACGAATTTCGCTATGCCGTAGACCAGCATTTCCATTACCATAGTAGCCCTTTCGTTCCCCTTTTCCATGGCTTCTTCTATATCGCGAAGGTCGCTGCTTATACCGCTTAATCCCCAAAATCCGCTTTCCTTATGAAGGACGTGGCTCATTTCGGCCGGACTCATCCCTTCCTGTTCCATTATATGCAAAAGGAGAGTGGGATCCACATCACCGCTCCTGGTGCCCATTATGATGCCGGGAACAGTCCCAAAGCCTAAAGAGGTATCCACGGATACTCCGCCATTTACCGCAGCAATGGAACTTCCGTTTCCCAGATGGCAGGTTACGATCTTCAATTCTTCAATCGGTTTGCCTATAAGCTCGGCCGTCCTGTGGGCAACGTAATAATGGCTCGTTCCGTGAAACCCGTACCGGCGACCCTTATAAGTCGTATAATATCTGTAGGGAAGGCCGTACATGTAGGCCTTTTGGGGCATCGTCTGATGAAAGGCCGTATCGAAAACGGCGACTTGCGGAAGATCGGGAAGAAGCTCCTTCATCGCCTTTATCCCGGTCAGGTTTGCCGGGTTGTGCAGCGGAGCAAGGGGGACGCATTCGTCTATGGCTTGAATTACATCATCGTCTATGACCACTGAAGAGGCGAACTTTTCTCCCCCGTGGACGACACGATGTCCTGCAGCGCCAAGCTCGCTCAGGCTTTTCATTACCCCTGCATCGCCATCCAAAAGAAGGTCCACAACATACTTGAGTGCGACTTTGTGATTGGGTATATTTGCATCCTTTACCGTCGTGTCCGAATCCGTCTTGGTGTGTTTTATCCTGGAGCCTTCGATGCCGATCCTTTCGACCAAACCCTTGGCAGCCACCTTCTCCTGAGGCATGTCGAACAACTGATATTTCAAAGAAGAACTACCGCAGTTTAGAACCAGAATTTTCAATTTACAGAACCCCCCTCAAATAATTTATAATTTAGAAGAGGTCGATTCGATGAAAGAAAAAGTTTTGGGAATAGTAGCCGAATACAACCCCTTTCACAACGGACACCTATATCACATAGGCAAAGCCCTCGAGATAACGGGGGCGAGCGACGTCGTCGTGTCCCTTTCTTCCAATTTCGTCCAGAGGGGAGAACCCTCGATGGTCGATAAATGGGAACGCGCAAAAATGGCTCTGTTGCAAGGAGCAAACCTGATATTAGAATTGCCCTCCGCCTTTTCCTGCCACAACGCCGGCGTCTTCTGCTCTGCCGGTGTGGACCTGCTTGCTTCCACGGGTCTGGTAACCCATATATCCTTCGGAATGGAGGAAACGTCTTTCCATTCACTTAAAAGCGTCATCGATATATTAATCGAGGAACCGCCATCTTTCAAGAAAAAATTGAGACAATATCTTAACTGCGGAAATTCCTTCGTCGAGGCCCGCTCCCTCGCCATGGAGGACATGATACCAGGCTCCGGCGAACTTCTGTCCCAATCCAACAACATTCTGGCCATAGGCTACATGATGAGGATCGCGCAAAAAGGCTACGCTCTGACGCCGCTTCCCGTAAAAAGAATCGGAAGAAGATATCTCGACGAGGCACTGTCCGACCTCGCAAGCGCTACGGCAATAAGAAAGGCGGTCAAATCGAAGGGCCTCGACGGGATAATCGCCCAGGTCCCGGAAAGCACTTTTTCAATCTTAAAAAGTGCCTTCGAAAGAGGAAGATGTGCCGTTGAAGACGATCTTCTCTTCAGGATGATAGTATCATCCTGTCTCAGGTCCTCTAAAGATGAAATATCCCATACGGCCGAGATAAGGGAGGGAATCGAAAACAGAATTATCGAAGCCGCGAAAAGATCCTCAAACTTGGAGGAGCTTGTGGAAAAGGTCGCCACAAAAAGATACCCCAAAGCTCGGGTGCAACGGCATTTAATCCACATCCTCCTTTCCTACGACCACTGGACGAATGTGGCGGTCCAAAGACTGTCCGTTCCCTATATTCGAGTCCTGGGTTTCGACGACAGAGGAAGACACCTTTTAAAGAAGATGAAAGACAGGGCAAAACTTCCCGTTATAGACAAACCAAGGCATATCCCCTCCGCCTACGGCGAAACGATAACGAACTTCGAATACAGGGCCACGGAAATTTGGGAAATGCTTTGCACCTTTCCTCAAAGGAGAAGGGAGATCGTCCAAAAGCCCGTTATCATATGAGGTCCTTGGGCGGAAACCTCTCTCTCAGCCTCCTGTAAACGCCGGGCGGAACCATACCCTGGACCGATCCGCCGAACTGAAAGACCTCCTTCACGGCACTGCTGGAAAGATAGGAATATTGAGCGTCCGTGACGATAAATATGGTCTCGATCTCAGGCGCCAGCTCCCTGTTCATAAGGGCCATCTGGAATTCGTACTCGAAATCGGAGAGCGCCCTCAACCCTCTGATAATCACCCTGCAGCGTTCCTGCCTCATGAAATCCACCAAAAGGCCCTCGAAACTTTTGACCCTCACGTTGGATACGTGGCTTAAAGCCTCACGAGCCATGGTCTTCCTTTCCTCCACCGTGAAGGTGGACTTCTTTTGGGGGTTCACCAATATGGCCAAAACCAATTCGTCAAAAAGGGCTGCAGCCCTTTCCGCCACGTAGAGGTGCCCGTTAGTTATAGGATCGAAAGAGCCGGGATAAACGGCCTTGAGCACTATAAATCCTCCTTTTTCTTCAAAAAGGACAACACGGTATCGCCATAGTTCCTTTCCCTGGACATCTCCCAACCTTCTAAGGGAGAGGGCATTTCCTCCCTCTTCGACCGTTCGATCACGAGCAAAGAATCGCGCCCCAAGAGGTCGCCGTACTTGAGAAAAAGGGACAGCAATTCCGCTACCCAACCCTGCCCGTAAGGAGGATCGGCGAATACGACGGTGAAGCTGTATTCTTTCTTTATCAGGTTGGGCAAGGCTCTTCTAACGTCGAGGCAAAAAATTTTAAATTCCTCTTTGCCCTCCGCAATTGCCCTTAAGACACTGCAGAGCCTGCGATCCGCTTCCACAGCTATGACGGGCCTTGCACCCCTCCTCCAAGCCTCGTCGGCAACCTGTCCGCTTCCCGAAAAAAGGTCCAAAAAAGCCTTCCCCCGCATATCGCCCAGGGAATTAAAGAGAGCTTGCAAGACTTTTCCGGTGGTCTTTCTCAAAGTTTTCCGATCTCCTCGGCGAGGGCTTTAAAGGACTCCTTGACGGCAGGCGTCCTGTAAACGGTAGAGGCATCATCGAGCTTTATCAAGACGGAATTTTCGCGGGGTATGACTCTGACGTAAAACTTCTGCTGAAATCCGTCATCCGCTGTTATAACCTGCAAAAGGCCCGTTTCGTCGTCGCCGAAGAAAGCGTCCTTGAAAGTCCATTTAAATCGATCGTCTCCCCCTGTTTTATTCGTCATGAAACCCAGTTTGCCCATCCGCCACCCCTTGGGCATTTCCTTATTAATGTCCAATGTAACTTCCTCCCAATCGACGATCGAAGTTGTCCTGAAGAAACTTACTTTAGTTGCCCTAAGTCTGTAAATCGATTTGCCTAAGGATATCCACTTTTGTTCGTATTTGGTCCCTATCGGTCCGCCTAAGTGATGTTGGATTTCCTCGACTTCCAGGGCTCCATTTTCAAGAAGACAGCCCCTTGCCTCATCCACGAACCACTTTTCGTCGCTTGCCAGCTCAAAGAAACCCCCTATTTTGAGGGCTCCCGCGAGATTATCTGCGAAAAGAGAATTGATCAACCGCCTCTTGGAATGCCTTTTCTTCGGCCAGGGACAGGGAAAGTTTACGAAAACTCCCTCTACCGTTTCGGGCAGGAAGAATTCCCTAAGCAAGAAGCTGCCGTCACCATTGAGCAGTTTGACGTTATCAATTCCTCCTCTAAGCACCTTTCTCGCTGCCTTAAGAAGAGATGTAAGCGAAACCTCTATCCCGACGCAAAGAGCATCCCTCCGGGCTGACGCTAAATTTACCAAAAAATCGCCGTTGCCAAAACCTATCTCAGCGAAAAGGGCTCCCCGTCGCGGAAGCTCTTCTCTACGAAAAAGGCGCGCGGAGTCGGGAGAAAGTATGACCTTGTCCAAAGTCCAAGACATACAAACAGCCCCTTTATTTCAAGCCGGTGCTTCCAAAGCCGCCGGCACCCCGCTCCGTGGCGGTCAACCCGCTTGCATCTTCGAATTCCGCCCTTGCTACGGGAGAGATGACAAGCTGTGCGATTCTGTCTCCTACTTTTATCTCGAAGGGGCTGTCGCTTAAATTAACTAAAATGACGCCCACTTCACCTCTATAGTCGGCATCTATCGTTCCGGGAGCGTTTAAAACGGTCACCCCGTGTTTCAGGGCAAGGCCGCTACGGGGCCTTACCTGCGCCTCATAGCCGACCGGTATCTCAAGGTAAAGTCCCGTGCCCACCAGAGCCCAACGTCCCGGCTCAATCACTTTCTCCTCCGCTGCCCTCAAATCTACGCCCGAGGAGGAAGGCGTCATGTAGTCAGGAAGGTCGAACTTAGTGGCATTGCCCTTACGAAGTACTTTGACTTTCAAGGTATCTCTCCTCAATTTTCTATTGCTCCCTTTTATGTCTTGGGTGACGCGTCTGCCCCTTGTCGTTTTCCCTCTTCTTGGGCGCCAGCGAGGAATCTCTCTTCCTCTCTTCCTCCAAGAAGGTCTGCATGTCTGGACCGAGGGGGTAATCGTCGGGATTTTCCATTATCCTCTTCCTGCTCAGGTTCACGCGTCCAAGTTCATCGATCTCCTTTACGACGACCAAAACGCGGTCTCCCACTTTAAATATGTCCTCTATCTTGGGCACATGGGACGAACTGACTTCGCTTATGTGAAGCAGGCCTTCCTTGCCCGGAAGCAGCTCGATGAAGGCTCCGAAATTCATCAGCCTCGTCACCTTTCCGATGTACACCTCTCCCGGCTCGACGTCCTTCGTTAAGGACTTTATTATTGACATGGCTTCGTTTGCCGCTGACTCGGAAGAGGCTGCGATATGGACCACGCCGTCGTCTGCTATGTCTATCTTCACACCTGTCTTCTGAACAATACTTCTGATGGTCTTTCCTCCGGGCCCTATTACATCCCTGATCTTGTCAGGATCTATGTTCATGGTGTATATGCGGGGAGCGTATTGAGAAAGCTCGCCTCTCGGACGACCTATCGCCTTTTCCATTATATCGAGGATTTGAAGTCTTCCTCTTTTAGCCTGATCCAATGCCTGGACCAATATTTCCCTGGTAATGCCGCCCGCCTTGTTGTCCATCTGAAGGGCCGTGACGCCGTCGCGGGTCCCTGCAACTTTGAAGTCCATATCTCCGTAGTGATCCTCAAGTCCCTGGATGTCCGTCAGAATGGCGTATTTATCTCCTTCCTTTATGAGGCCCATGGCTATGCCTGCCACGCTCTTCGCTATAGGGACGCCCGCATCCATGAGGGACATGGAAGCGCCACAGACGCTGGCCATTGAGCTCGATCCGTTGGACTCGAGTATGTCCGAAACCACCCTAATAATATAGGGAAATTGCGATTCATCAGGAATCAGGGGCTTTACTGCCCTCTCGGCCAAGGCGCCGTGACCTATCTCGCGCCTTCCGGGCCCGCGCATGGGGCGGACCTCTCCGACCGAAAAGGGAGGAAAGTTGTAGTGCAACATAAAGCGCTTAGGAGGCTCATCCAGCTTCAGGCCATCCAAAATCTGTTCGTCCTCTCCGAACATTCCAAGTGTTGTAACCACCAGAGCCTGGGTTTCGCCCCTGGTAAATACGGCCGATCCGTGGGCCCTGGGCAGCAGTGAAACCTCACAGGAAATGGGACGGAGCTCGTCCATGGCCCTGCCGTCGGCCCTCAGTCCTTCGTCCAATATCAGAGAGCGCATCGCTTTCTTGACGTATTTGGTAACGGCATTGGAGACGTAACCCTCCTGCTCCGGATAGGTATCTTTAAACTTCTCCCAGACCTTTTCCTTTATCGCCTTAATGGCATCGCTTCGCTCTTTTTTGGCGTGTATTTTGACGGCTTCGTATATTTCACCGTAGTGGTCAGTCTTGATGCACTCATCTATCTCGGGTACCTCTTGGGGCGCAGGGATCTCGCACTTAGGCTTACCGACCTCTTCCCTCATCTTGAGCTGAAAATCGACCAGGCGCCTTATTTCCTGCTGAGCCAGTTCCAACGCGTCGACCAATACCTCTTCCGGAACTTCGCCGGCACCGCCTTCGACCATGGTGATGCCTTCTTTATGCCCCGCCACGACCAGATCGAGAGTGCTGTTTTGCATATCCTCCTCCATCGGGTTGATCACCAAAGAGCCGTCGATGTAACCTACCCGCACGGCACCCACGGGGCCGTCCCAAGGAATATCGGAAATGGCCAAAGCGGCAGACGCTGCATTTATGGCCAACACATCGGGTGGGTTCGTCTGATCCACCGACAGGATTGTAGCAACGACGTGCACGTCGTTTTTCATGTGTTCGGGAAAGAGCGACCTTATGGATCTGTCGACGAGCCTGGCACTCAAAATCGCTGATTCCGACGGCTTGCCCTCCCTTTTAATGAATCCGCCGGGTATTTTGCCCGCGGCATAAAACCTCTCCTCGTAATCAACTATCAGAGGAAAGAAGTCCACATCCTCGCGGGGCTCATCTTCCATGCAAGCCGTGACCAATACGGCCGTATCCCCATAACGGGCATAAACGGCACCATTGGCCTGTTTCGCAAGGTGCCCCGTCGAAAATACGAGGGCTCTGCCCCCTATCTCTACCTCAAAGCATTTATCTTCATTCATCCTCCCGTTTTCCTCCCATTGTCTCAAAGGTTAAAGCTTCGGCACCGCCCGAGCAATTTAAAGGCGAGGATATCCTCGCCTTTAAAGCCCCTTTATCGGCGCAACCCCAGCCTTTCTATAAGCCTTTTATACCTGTTAAAATCTTTCTCCTGCAGATACTTGAGGAGCTTCCTCCTCTTTCCGACCATTTTCAGGAGACCTCTTCTGGAGTGAAAATCCTTTTTATGGACCTTCAGGTGTTCCGTAAGGTAACGAATCCTGTAGGTCAATATGGCCACCTGCACCTCGGGCGAACCCGTATCGGCGTCGTGAGTTTTGAACTCCTCAATGATCTTTTGTTTCCACTCTTCCATCACACTATCACCTCACTGAAAATTCCCCCGACCAAGAAAGACGTCTCCCGTACTTACCTAGTCGAGGGTATGTACATATTATCACTACAATTTGATGGTCGCAAGCCTTTGCGCCATTCGCTTAGCGGCTAATCGGCCTTGAAATTCCTTCTTGCTCCCTCTTTTTTTCGGGGCGACGTCGGTTTCGGAGATACTATCACCCTACGTCTGGGCTCCTGCCCCACGGAGCGCGTCTCCACCTCGTCCATGGATTGAAGCGCCATATGGACCACTTTACGCTCCCAGCTGGACATTGGTTGCAACCCCACCGGCTTCCTCCTGCTCAAGGCCTTTCTTGCCGCCGATGTCGCTATCCGCTTTACGCTCTCCTCCCGTCTGGTCCTGTATCCGTCGCTGTCAAGCAACACTTTCAAGCTCGAATCCCTATTCCGATTGAGCATGAGGTTAATCAGATGCTCCAGGGCCCTCAAGGTCTCCCCGTACCTCCCGATCACAATTCCCGCGTCGTCGCCGCTTATATTTATCGTATTATCCTCCGTTAGCGAGAGAGAGACATTTAAATCCATCTTCTTCAACAATTCGCCCAGCATCTTTTGCGCCCTGATCAAATCCAGAGGGTAAAGAGGCCTGACCTCGACCTTCAGACGCTTGCCCAAGATTCCGAAAAGCTTTTTCTCCTCCTCGACCAGATTAACTACCACATCTCCCGGGCTTATTCCCCATTCCTGCGCAGCAATAACTTTCGCCTCTTCCAGAGAAGAGGCCTCTATAACAATAACATCTCTTTCTTCGCTCAAGGGATAATCGCCCTACCTTTCCTTAGATATCCTTCGGTTTTTCTGCCGAACGGGGTTTTTCCTTATACAACACCGGCTTTTTGGCACCTTCAACCAAGGCTTTGCGCTGCACCCACGCCTGCTGGACAACTCCTATCAACGAGGAAACTCCCCAGTATAGGAGTACACCTCCGGGAAGGCTCAAACATATAAACATCATAAAGAGGGGCATGAACCAACCCATGAAGGCCATCTGCTCGCTCGCCGCCGAACTTGTGGTCATCTTCTGTTGAAACCAAGTAACAAAGCCCACTCCCAACCAAAGCAACAAAGTGCCTCCGTATATGCCAAAGTTTAAAAGGCCTGCAGGATTTGAAGCGATTGCTCCCAAGACGGTAGTTATTCCCGCCCTTGCCGTCTCCGAGGCGCCGAGGGCCTGGCTCATTAGGGCTAAGAGCGAATGCTTCAGAGATACGCCGACGAAGAACTCTTCTCCAAAATCATAATTCATTATAACCCTGAAAAGAAGTATGAGGATGGGAAGCTGCACAAGGAGGGGCAAACAGCCCGCCGCCGGATTTACGCCGTATTCCTTGTAAAGCTTCATAACCTCCTGATTTAACTTCTGCCTGTCGTCCTTGTACTTCTCCTGCAAGGTCTTCAGACGGGGCTGAATTTGCTGCATCTTCTTCATGCTGACAAGCTGTTTATGGGAGAGCGGGTAAAGCAAAATCCTGATCAAGATGGTCAAAAGAATTATAGCTATTCCGTAAGAATTGCTGATTTCGTAAAAACAGTTGAGAACCCCCAACATTAAATCAATACCCAATTGCCACAAAGAACCCACTATACGTTCACCTACCCTGTCTTTCGATCTGTCCCGGGAACCGGGTCATATCCTCCCGGATGCCAGGGACCACAGCGACATAATCTCTTAACGGTCAACCAACTTCCCCGAATTGCGCCCCACTGCTCGATAGCCTCAAGGGCATATTGAGAACAGGAGGGATAAAACCGACAGTTGCGCCCAAGCAGGGGCGAAAGAAAAATCTGATAAAGCCTTATCGACAGAATGAGCACCCGCTTAAAGGCCCTTTCAGGACGATATCCTGTTTTATTCATTCTCCTCACCCTTCGTCCAAGGGGTAAAATCGGCACCGGGCCAATCTGCCCGCATCAGGCCTTCTCGTCTCCACAAATCGGCCATATCGAAATAGATATCCCGTGCGCCCTTTGTCAAACCCGCCGACGAGAGCTGAAGGACAATCCAATAGTCCTCCTTCAGCCAAGGTAAGAGGCGTCTTGCAGCTTCTTTGAGCAAGCGCCTCCCCCTGTTTCGAACACACGATTTTCCCTGTTTTTTCCCCACTGCAACGCCAATGCGGGTACCGGCGCCTTCCGGAGCTTTTATGTACAACATCCTTACGTATGCTCCGCGGGCTCTCTTGCCCTCTCGAAAGAGAAGGTCGAACTCCTCCCTGCGACGCAACCTCACCGATCTGGGATAGCGGTAGGACATGGCTAAACTGCCAACCTTTGACGTCCTCTACGCCTCCTGTTTCTGAGAATGCGCTGTCCACTGGGCGAGCTGGAACGAGCCAGGAAGCCCATTTTGCGCTTGCGAGGTTTGACGTGCGGCTGAAATGTCCTTTTAGGCACGAATAAGCACCTCCAATCTCGACATTTAAAAATTATGACGAACCTTAACCAATAAATGAGCCAGGATACTATACCATATGGGGCGATCGGCTAGCAACATTTTATTACAGAACGAACCACATCCCCATAAAAAGACCTATGAAAGCGCCCACAATTCCTCCCCACATCTCTATCCAGAAGAGGTACTTCTGTGCCAACTTTTCCAGGTAGACCTCCACGTCTCCCTCCTCGACCTCCCCCAGGGATTTTTTGGCCAGCTCTCCCAGGTCTATCTTCATCAACACCTTATGCACTATCCGTTCGAAGGTCTCCTTGAAGATTTTAATCGCCTCTCCCTCATCCCAGGAGACTTTAGAAAGCATGAGCGCAACCTGCTTTTGGAGTTCCTTCAACCCCTCTTCTCCCTGTAAGAAATATCTCCACCTTTCTTTGACCAGCGAGACTATCCATTTGGTCAGATTTTCCACTTGAAACAACCCAACCTTGGAAGCGAGGGAGAGGACGAAATGAGATCTCTCCACCTCGATCAACCTCTCTCTGACCATATGCTCGAATCCAGGGCTGTCGAAAAAATCGGTCAAGGGCTTTTCGAGCACTCCCAGCAGGGCCCTCAGGTTGTCCCGCCTCAAGTAAAGACGCATTATCTCCCGCTGAAGGACCGGACTTACGGATTGAAAAAAGGCCTCGTCTTCCGCCGCCTGCTTCAAGGCATCGGGAGTAAGGAGCCTGTTTCTCACCTCGTTGGCAAAGGTGTTAAGAATTCTTTCACGATTTTTGGCGATGACGCCGCTTCCGGGGACGGGAACTTTGATTATCGGGATATACATGGGGCGAAAAAGCATCTTCACCGCCAATATGTTCGTAAATATCCCCACCCCGCCTGAGACGCCAATTGCTGCAAAGAGCTCTCCGTAGGAATTCCCGTCCGCTGCCAGGTAAAATCCGGCGGCAGCGAGAATTACGAAAAAGACAGCCGTCCCGTTCCTGATGAAGTTCAACGCTTTAGCTTCTCTTTCGCTCTCGGTGATTTGAGCCATATTTATGCCTCCTTAAACTGTGAAAACCCCATGCAAAGAACATGCGTGGAAGATGTCTTCCTGTCAAGGTCAAAAATGTTGCCTTTAAAGGGCAAAACATGATAGAATGAGCATCGCGCAAATACCAGCGACAGGGAGGTGAATTGCGAAAGATGCCCAGCACGAAATCTGCACTTAGAAGAATGCGAATCACTGAGAGAAACAGGACCTACAATCGCGCCTGGAAGGCTAGAACCAAGACAATGACGAAGAAGGTCATGCAAGCCGTAGAAGAGAATGACCTGAATTCGGCTGTCAAGCTTTTCGACGAGGCACAATCCGTAATAGATAAAGCCGTCGTCAAGGGCGTGATCCACAAAAACACGGCCGCCCACCGCAAGGCGAGGCTTGCCAAGCTGATCGCCAACCTCAAGAAAACCGCCGGGGCGGAATCCCCCTCTCAAGAGACCGTTTAACAAGATAAAGGAGGTTGGGTCCGGATTAAGTCGCAAAGGACCAGCTCCAGGCCCAACCAACCCTTTCCCCTGCCCATCTTTTCGGCAGCCGAAAGCAATCCCAACGAAACGGTTGCATTCCAGATCGCTTCTTTGGTGTACCGGCGTGCCGCCTCCTTGGCCATCTTGCTCTGATAATATCTGGCGCCTGCGGCATCCAGCCCTCTGCCTCCAAAGGAAAGGAAAAGCGAAGCCAACCTCAGTCTCTTGTATAAAGAGGCGACAACGACCAAAAGCTCCGCCTTTCCCTGCAATTTTTTCAAAGAAGACAGCACCGCCTTTCCGTCCCGCAAACACACACCATCGAGTAGCCGAAAGAGAACCCGCGATCCCTCGTCCTTCGACAACTCTCTGACCAATTCGGCAGTCACTGACTTTTGTTCCGCGAGGCAAAACTTTTCGATCTCGCTTTCTATCTCTTCGATGTCCTCAATCCACTCGTCCAAGAGGGATAGGGCTTCCCCGGTCAAGCTCAGCCCCTTTCTTTGGGCAACCTCCTCCATCCACTGCAAGCGTTCCCTTTTATTCTTCAGCTCTCTTCCTACTGTGACGATCCTGACCTTTTCCTTCAACGACTTTGGGAAGGCATTGCATTTGCCGTTGTAAAGCAATATAATGACGTTTCTCGCCCCTTCTTTCTCGAGCAAGGCCTCCAGCCTCTCGGGAAAGGGCCCCAACTTCTCGGCTTCATCGACTATGTAGAGGAGTTTGTCCCGGAAAAGCCCCTGCGTCGAAGCGAGGGCAAAAAGCTCGCTCCAACTTCCCGGCTCCTCCAGTCTCCCGGCCTTCTCGTAACCTTCGGACTCGAATTCCCTTAAAATTTCTTCGATCCGACTGCGTCTCTGGGGCGCTGTCAGCTCTATAGCTACCAAGTGGGGCACTAACCCTTCACCACCAGGTTTACCAGTTTATCGGGAACGACGATAGTCTTCAAAACCTGCAAACCCTCTATCCTTTTTCGCACCTTGCCGTCTTCAAACACCCTCTTTACGAGCTCATCCTCGGACAAACCCGCGGGAAGGGTCATCCTTTCCCTTACCTTCCCGTTAATCTGAACGACAATAGTAACCTTGTCTTCAACCAAAGCGCTTGCATCGACTTCGGGCCAAGGCTGTTTTAAGACCATGCTGTCATGCCCCAGCCTCTCCCAAAGCTCTTCGCAGAAGTGAGGAACAAAGGGCGAAAGACATACCACCAAAACCTCGGCGGCCTCGCGAAGCAAAGACCAGTCGGCCCCGTCCTTTGGTTCGCAGGAATACATCTCGTTGAAAAGCTCCATGAACCTGGCTACAGCCGTATTAAACTGCCTTTCCACTTCTATGTCTCTCGTCACAAGCTCTATAGTCCTGTGTATCCTTCGTTTTAGATTTCTCTTCTTTCCCTCCCGCAAGGATTCCATGGATAGGCGGGCAGGGTCGGCCTTTTTCAGGTCTT
>DGDP01000078.1 GCA_002385485.1 Acetomicrobium sp. UBA3949
GGATCGGTCACCCCCGATGAATATATCATAGACAAGAAAACACTCGACATCAAAGAAGAAAGGATTTCCCAAAAGACCGTCATGGTTATAAGAGAAGCATCGGGAGGAGGCACCACCACAGTAAATGTGAAAGACATTCTCGGACCGGGCGCCATTTCCCAACCCTGCCTAAGCGAAGGCGAGGTTAAAAAAATAGCATCCATGGGAAAGCGAATTGAAAACGTTTACGGATTCCCTCAGGATATAGAGTGGGCTATCGATAGAGATACAGGAGAGCTTTACATCCTTCAGTCAAGACCTGTGACCACCTTTAAACCCCAAAAATCGGAAGAGCCGATCCAATTTGACACAAAAACAGAGCCAGAAGTTCTGGTAAAGGGTCTTGCCGCTTCTCCGGGCATCGCCGTCGGCAAGGTGAAAAAGATACAAAGTATCGATGAGATAGGCAAAATCCAAGAAGGCGACATATTGGTCACTGCCATGACAAATCCCGACATGGTCCCTGCAATGAAAAAAGCAGTTGCAGTCGTGACCGATGAAGGAGGAAGGACTTGTCATGCAGCAATCGTTTCAAGGGAATTTGGAATTCCCTGCATCGTCGGCACACAAAATGCAACCGAAGTCCTGGAAGACGGCATGACAGTCACGGTTGATGCAACAAGAGGTGTAGTATATAAAGGCGATAGACTGCTCCAGCTGCAAGGGGAAAAACCAAAGTCTTCAACCCCGACCGTAGGAATATCGGAACAAAAGGTCAAAGAAATCGTCGAACAATGGGCTCCGATAACCGGCACAAAGATATACATGAACCTTGGCGAGCCTGGTTTAATTGACAAATACAAGGAATTGCCTTTTGACGGAATTGGCTTGATGAGGACGGAGTTTATCTTCACAGATATGGTTGGCATACATCCCATGTACTTGGTGAAGCAAAATAAAGGAGATATATTGATCAGCAGAATGGCAGAGGGAATAGCTGCAGTAGCCCAAGCCATATACCCAAGACCGGTAGTTGTCCGTTTTAGCGATTTTAGGACCAACGAATTCAGGGGCTTAGAGGGCGGAGATGAGGTCGAACCGATCGAAAACAACCCAATGATAGGTTGGAGAGGGGTTTCCAGATATATTTCGCCCGAATACGAAGAAGGGTTTAGGTTGGAATGTAGGGCTATTCGTAAGGTTAGGGAAGAATACGGACTTACAAACGCATGGGTAATGCTCCCCTTCGTCAGAAACCTTTGGGAGCTGGACAAGGTGAAGGCCATCATGGCCTCTGAAGGATTAGAACAGGGCGGATCGCTCAAAGTTTGGATAATGGCTGAAGTTCCTTCCGTGGTGATGCTTGCCGAAGAATTCGCTAAAAAAGTGGACGGTATTAGCATCGGCAGCAATGACTTAACGCAGTTGACCCTTGGCGTCGACAGGGACTCGGGAATACTTAATCGCATGGGCTACTTCGACGAGCAAGATCCGGCAGTACTCAAAGCGATCGAAATACTCATTGACGCAGCTCACAAATACGGCAAGACCTGTTCCATTTGCGGACAGGCACCATCGCTTTATCCAGGATTTGCGGAATTCCTGGTTCGGAAGGGCATCGACAGCATGTCCGTAAATCCCGATACCGTAGCCTACACTAAAAGGCTCGTAGCCTCCGTAGAGCAAAGGCTGCTGCTTGAAAGAGCTTTTGGCAAACAATAGGGAGTGAAAATAATGGCGATATTAAAACAGTCTAATGAAGTTGTGGTGCGCGAGAACATGAAGGGCGGATCGGGCAAGGTGTCTTTCTATTACATTCCGATTCCGGACGATGAAGGGGCTGTAAAAATGGCATCGCGGATCGAATTAGGACCCGGAGCTTCAATAGGGTTTCATCAGCATGTCGACGATGAGGAAGTCTACGCGATATTATCGGGTAGAGGCATATTTACAGACGGCACAACTGAGGTCGAAGCCAATCCGGGCGATGTTTTTCTCACGCGCAAAGGAGAATCCCACAGCATTAAAAATAACAGCGATCTACCTTTGATCTTTTTCGCTGTGATAGCAAAGAAACAACAATAATAAATCTACTAAAAGGGACCAAAGCTCCACGTTTGGTCCCTTTTAATTTGCCTTTTTATCAATTGGAGCGATATTTCTCAGACAAAGCGTTACATTTCGGAACCCCAATAAAATCAGTAAATTGCTTAAATGTCCACATGTGATCAAAAGCATCTCTATTGGTCCCTTTTTCTTTAATCTCTTGAGATAACCCGTACATTGCTTGAGAGGCAGCAAACAGAAGGCCCACGGGGAATATTACGATCTTATACCCCATTTGTCGTAACTCGTTGGCGGATAGCATTGGAGATTTCCCACCCTCCGCCATGTTGGCTAATAACGGAATGCCATGAAGTTCTTTTGCGATGTATTTGAATTCATCTACTGTATAGGGGGATTCTACAAATATGATGTCAGCACCAGCCTTATAATATTTTCTAGCTCTTGCAATTGCATCATCTAATCCCATGACAGCCCTAGCATCAGTTCTCGCTATTATTTTAAAATCATCATCTGTCCTGGCATCACAAGCAGCTTTTATTTTTTGAACCATTTCCTCTGGATCGACCACTTCTTTTCCCTCTAAGTGGCCACAACGCTTGGGGAAAGTTTGGTCTTCGATATGTATGGCTGCTACCCCGCTTCGTTCGTACTCCTTTACCGTTCTATATACGTTCAAAGGATTGCCATACCCTGTATCTGCATCTGCTATAACGGGAATATTAATCGCTCCGGCTATACGCCTTGCGTTGTCAATGATTTCGGTCATGGTGATAAAACCCATATCAGGAAGGCCCAATAGACTCGCAGAAGTTCCAAAACCCGTCATATACACACAATTATGTCCCGTTGCCTCAACTATGCGCGCAGATAACGCGTCATAACAACCGGGGGCTATGATTATATCTTCCTTTTTTAACATAGCAGAAAATTGTTTTCTAATAGCCGATATCCTATCCATTGCTTATTCACTTCCTTTAACGCTTTTAACATACTCTATTAAGCCGCCTAAATCCAGTATGTTTTTAATTGACTCCGGAAGGGGTGTAATTTTATATCTTTTACCCTTGGTTATGTTTTTAAGCTCTCCAAGCTCCATGTCGATCTCTATTTCGTCATTTTCGTCTATTTCGTCAACGGCATCCGAACACTCGACAAGGGGGAACCCAATGTTTATAGCATTGCGGTAAAATATGGCAGCGAAGCTCTTTGCCACTACTGCTCCAACACCGCACTCCTTTAGAGCTATGGGAGCGTGCTCTCGAGACGATCCGCATCCAAAGTTAATCCCCGCAACTAATATATCGCCCTTTTTGACTTTTTTCGGAAAATCGGGGTCTACACCCTCCATGCAGTGTTTAGCCAATTCCCTGGGATCGGTTATACTCAAATAAACTCCAGGGATAATTACATCGGTATCCACGTGATCTCCGTATTTCAATGCTTTACCTCTTATAAGCACTTAAATCACCTCCGAAGGATGGGTCAGCTTCCCTGTTATCGCCGATGCTGCTGCCACAGCCGGATTTGCCAGATAGACTTCACTACCCTTATCGCCCATGCGACCGATGAAATTCCTGTTGGTTGTCGAGACGCATCGCTCTCCCTTGGCGAGTATGCCCATATGTCCGCCAAAACAAGGCCCACAGCCGGGCGGCAGAATCGTAAACCCACTTTCAGTGAAAATTTCTATTAACCCCTCCTTTAAAGCTTGAGCAAAGACCTTTCTGCTGCCTGGCGCGATTAAACCTCTGACGCGAGGATGTATTTTCTTTCCCTTGACAATTTCCGATGTAATGCGCAAGTCGGTAATGCGCCCATTGGTGCAGGAGCCGATAAAGGACTGGTCGATTTCAATATCATTTACCTCCGATACAGGTAAACCCCTGGAAGGCAAATGTGGCATAGCTACAATCGGCTCAAGTTCGCTCAAATCTACGTCTATAACTTTTTTGTAAATTGCATCGGAATCGCTTCTATACTCACAGAAATCCTTCAGGCCCAAACTTTCTGTATATTCTTTTGTTACATCGTCAAAGTTGAATATCCCATTGATAGCACCGCACTCTACGGCCATATTGCAAATCGAAAAACGCGAATCCATATCTAAGTGTTTAGCGCCGGGACCATCAAATTCCAGAGATTTCCCTAATGCTCCGTCGGTACCCAGCAGGGATATTACGTACAATATGACATCTTTACCCGAAACCCATTTATTGGGTAAACCCACCAACAAGACCTTAATTTGCTCCGGCACCTTAAGCCAAGTTTTGCCTAAAGCCATAACTCCAGCGACATCTGTGCTTCCCATTCCCGTAGAAAAGGCACCCAGAGCACCATAGGTAACCGTATGAGAGTCCCCTCCTATGATCAAATCTCCGGGCTTTACTATTCCATCTTCCGGCAAGACGACATGTTCAATTCCGTAACCTGCATCATAAAAGTGCTTGATCCCTTTTGCAGCAGCAAAATCGCGCATTGTTTTGCACAATTTAGCTGATGTCACGTCTTTATTTGGAGTAAAATGGTCTAAAACAATTGCAATCTTATCCTTGTCGAAAACCTCCCCATCGCCCATCTTATTAAAGACCTCAACCGCCACCGGTCCGGTAATATCGTTCATCAGTAACACATCTACAGTTACATCAATGATATCCCCCGGTTTAAAGTCTCCTTGCTCGCTATGAGCGGCAAGTATTTTTTCGGTTATACTACGACCCATTAGTTTTTACCTCCTTATTAAACGTTAAAATCCATATATGATCTTATTAAATCGTAATATATTATTTAAAATATTATTATATTAAAAGGAATATACTTTGAATATTATTGGTTCACTTTAAATAAATTTACAAATTTTTCGCCAAATGATTGTATTTCATCTTCCTTGGACGAAGTCATTAAGCTAATTGTAATTGCAACAAAGAAGTTTAAAAGCATACCCAAAACACCACCATGTATACCTAGGAATCTAGGATTACCCGACAAACTCATACCTATGGCCACAACTCCGCCTGCAAGCATACCGGTAATTATTGCAGGTTTAGTTGCTCGGGACCAATAGAGACCCAAGAGAACTGCAGGAACTGCTTGTAAAAGTCCTTCAAACTTAATCTCAGTTAGTCGCCATATAGTGGTCTTTGGTTCCAAAACCAATATCATGCTTACGATTAGTATTACAAAATTGAACCAACGTGCCACTCTTGTTGCCTTTAGGTCTGTAACATTCGGGTTTATAAACCGTCGATAGAAATCTCTAACAATTATGGTGGTTAAAGAAATCAGAACTCCGCTTGCGGTTGAAAGTGTAGCCATAAGGATAGCAGTAAACACTACGGACATAGCCCAATAAGCAAATGTCGACCTTTGCATAATTTGTGTCAACATCATTGGTATTACTTTTTCCGTGTCCATTCCCGAAAGTCCCAATATATTTGCCGCAGCTATAACACCGATGAATACAAGTATTGTAGGGGTTATAAAAGTTAAAATAGCCATTCTAGCTAATGAATGCTTCAAAACGTTTTCATTACGCGACGCAAAAAGCTGTTGGATAGAATGCGCATACATTACACCACCTAAACCAACCAACGCCATGGTACTTGCCCAATTCAGTATTTCTCCCGACGATTGGGGTGGAAGAACCTTCGATGGAGAAATTTCCAACAACTTCTGGACCGATGAACCGAGCCCACCAAAATGAATCCAACTGTATATAATCAAAAACAAAATTCCTAAAAACATTATTCCACCCTGAATCGCTTGAGCTAGCATCGCTCCCCTCATTCCGCCTATTGCAACGTATACGGCAATAATCGATCCTAAAATCACTACTCCACTCCAATAAGGTATATGGGCTGTCTCTTATACACATCT
>DGDP01000050.1 GCA_002385485.1 Acetomicrobium sp. UBA3949
CAGCGACCAAGCGCCTCCTCAGTCTACTAAATCTTATAGTTATTTCCCTCCTTTGTCCAGTTGTACAAGAATGCCCGCCTTTTTTCTCGCCCGTGCAATGGCATTTTCCATTCTTTTATATGGCCACGATAAAAACCGCGCTGCTTCAGCTATACTTCCTGTGTAAAGGAAAGCTTTAAGCGCCGTCGATTCCATTGGAGTCAATATAGCATATAAATTCTTAGCAAACTCCCTTTGTTTTAACGTTTCATCGATATCTATCTCACTTGGTTGATCTGGTATCGTTTCCAAGGAGATGAGGTCTTTCGTCTTGTTTTTTCTAAGATAAGATATCATTGCGTTGCGAATGCATGTCTTCGCAAAGGCAGGAAAACTTCCCCTTTCTTTGCGATAATGTTGTATAGCTTGATATAATCCTATATATCCCTCCTGTATGAGGTCTTCCCTTAGATTTGGATCTTTATTTGACAAGAGCGAAGCCACCTTTAAAATTAGAGGGGTGAAGCTGACTAAGATTTCGTCCAATCTAATATTGCTCCTTTCATGTCTTATAGGAGGTCTAAATACCTTGAACACGCATATCTTAAAAAGATTACAATCAGAAGGCAGTGTTAAAAATGGTAGCACAATTGTGCCTTTTAAATCCATAAAAACCGCATCTATGGAATACAATATCCCTGAAAAAAGCTTGGAAATAATGTTGCTCGAAGAAGGGTTAGTCCCTGAAAGGTACGCAAGAAACATTGGCACCTACGAAGTTTCTGGACAGCTTTTACTGTTAAAAAGCAAAGTTATTGTGGTCGGATGCGGTGGTCTTGGGGGTTGGAATGTCGAAATATTGGCAAGAGCCGGCGTAGGATATCTTCGCTTGGTGGATAATGATCATTTTGTGGCCCATAACTTGAATAGGCAGCTCTTGGCGACGGAAAGTTCGTTGGAGGAGCAAAAAGCACTAGCTGCGGCAAAAAGAATAAAGGAAGTCAATTCGAGCGTTGAAGTAGATGTTTGTCCCTGCCTGTTTGATGAAAAAGCGGCTGAAAGGCTAGTCGAGGGGATGAATGTCGCAATTGATGCTTTGGATAACAATCGTTCCAGATGCCTCCTTTTTGAGGTTTGCAGGGATAAAAAAATTCCCGTCGTCCATGGAGCCATTGGAGGATTTGTTGGACAAGTAAAGGTCATAATGCCAGGAGACCCGCACCCCTTTGAGATCTTGGGGGAAGACGTTCCGGATAAAGGCATAGAGGTAAAGTTAGGAAATCCCCCTCAAACTCCAGCCCTAATCGCTACTATTCAAGCCAATGAAGCTATTAAGTTACTTTTAAAGAAAGGAGAAATACTAAAAGACCACCTGCTTTGGATAGACTTAGAGCATAATGAATGGATGCGCCTAAAGTTCAGCTAAAAGCTTAAATTATACTTTTAAAGTTCTAGCTTTCCTTAATAGTATCGCACAAGCTTTGCAATATGATTGCTAGCTTACTTGAAGCCTTCTTAGTTTCTTCCAGGACTTCTTCATGGGTCAGCGGCTTGCCTTCCATGCCCGCTGCGTAGTTTGCTACGCAGGAAATGGCGCAAACGCGGATGCCCATTTGTTTTGCTGCCATGGCTTCCGGAACTGTGGACATTCCCACTATGTCCGCTCCTACGGCTCTTGCCATGCGAATTTCAGCTGGAGTTTCAAAAGAAGGTCCGCTAAAGGCTATGTAAACCCCGCGCTTGAGCGAGATGCCATTTTCTTTCGCTATCTGCTCGCATAATACCATCAACTCGTTATCGTAGACAAAGGTCATATCCGGGAAGCGCGGTTCAAAGAGATTGCCCTCCTCGCTTCTTAAGGGGTTAACCCCCATGAAATTTATATGATCGTATATTAGCACGAGATCTCCGGGGGTGAGTCCGTAATTAATGCCTCCCGAGGCGTTGGTCAATATCAGCGTCTTGACGCCAAGCAAACCGCAGATACGAACGGGGAAGGTAACTTCGTCCATGGAGTAGCCTTCGTAGTAATGTACCCTGCCATTCAGGGTCATTACGTAATTATTTCCCATTTGTCCGCATGCCAACCGCCCAGCGTGTCCGGGGACGGTTGATTTTGGCCAAAATGGTATCTCCTCATAAGGAATATCAATCGCGCTAGGAATTTCTTTTGCGAAGCCGCCTAACCCAGAGCCTAAGACCATTGCAATCTGAGGTCTTTTCGGTAATTTAGTCTTTAAAAACTCAACAGCCTCGAATATTTTGTCCTTGTACATCATTTTGTATCAACTCCCATTAAGTCAAGCACTCTTTTACTATTTTAAAATTAGGGTAACAAAGGAGGAGCCTTCCATTTCCTCATCGTCTATCCCGTAAAGATCTGCCAAAGTTTTGCCTAAACAGCAAAACCCCTTAAAGGTTCCGATATTTCCGGGACGTATCATGTCTCCATAGATGAGCAAGGGTACATATTCCCTGCTATGATCGGTACTTGGGGTAAGTGGATCGTTGCCATGGTCTGCGGTTATTATTAAAAGGTCGTCAGTTCGCATGTCATCGATGAAAGGACCAAGCCAACGATCAAATTCCAGCAACGCCTTAGCAAAGCCGGGCGGGTCATTTCGGTGGCCGTACTTCATGTCGAAGTCTATGAGATTACTAAATAACAATCCATTAAAGTCTTCGTCCTTAAATTTTTGAAGAAGCTTCATGCATTCATCATTATCCGAACAGTGCAAAGACTTAGTCATGCCGCGATTTGCGAATATATCTTCTAGCTGTCTCTTATACACATCT
>DGDP01000121.1 GCA_002385485.1 Acetomicrobium sp. UBA3949
ATACCCTTGAGCTGTTTTATGATCTCGTCTATGGGTATATCGCTCCTAAGTGCAAGGGATATCAGTCTCCCTAAAGCTTCAGTGTGGGCCTGAGTGTCCTTGCCCGACTTTCCCAAAGTGGCGAAAACTTCAAAGGGCTGTCCATCTATAAAGTTCAAAGTAAGATAAAGATTCCCGTAACTTGTACCAATCTTTACCGTCCTGCCCGAAAGAAGGGGCGGTCGCCTCCTTGGTTTTACGTAACCTTTGCCCGCCAAGCCCTTCGGCTCCTCTTTTCCCTTGGAGGATGGCACTTCGTCGGTGCCTATGTAAAGCACCTGGTCTTCTTTGCATCTGTCCCTGAATATCGTTATCCCCTTACATCCCAGCTCATAGGCCAACAAATATGCCTTCTTGACATCATCTACGGAAGCCTCGTGGGGCATGTTAATGGTCTTGCTTACGGCGTTATCTGTGTATTCCTGAAATGCCGCCTGCATCCTCACGTGCCATTCAGGGGAAATATCGTGGGCAGTAACAAAAACTTTCTTTAAGCTGTCGGGAAGATCGAGTTCCTTTAAAGACCCTCTTTCCAAAATCAGTTCGATCAAAGCTTCCGAATAGAGTCCTTCCTCTCTAAGGGCATCCAGCAAAATTTCATTTACGTAAGTCAAATTAGCTTCGCCCTCAAAGGCCTTACGCCTGTAAGCAAGCGCAAAGACGGGCTCTACACCGCTCGATGCCTCGGCCACGAGGGATATGGTCCCGGTAGGAGCAATGGTAGTCACCGTGGCATTTCTCATTAATATCCCTTTTTCCTCCCATCTGCTCCCCTTCCAGGCCGGAAAGGGTCCTCTGGTTTCAGCTAAGCGTGTGCTCTCTTCGTGCCCTGTCTTTGTGATGAAAGACATTACTTTACGGGCAAGGTTTAATGCCTCATCGCTATCGTAGGGAATGCGCAGCTTCAATAGGACATCAGCCCAGCCCATAACTCCCAATCCGATTTTTCTAGTCGACATGGTCATATCGGCAATCTCTTTTATGGGAAACTGGTTGACCTCAATCACGTCGTCGAGAAAACGTACGGCCATACGCACCGTTCTTTCCAGTTTGCCCCAGTCGATTTCCCCCTTAGGCAAAACCATATTAGACAAGTTTACGCTTCCCAGGTTACATGATTCAAAGGGTAAAAGAGGCTGTTCGCCGCAGGGATTTGTAGCAGTAATGCTTCCCAAATTGGGAGTAGGGTTTGAAGCTTCAATTTTGTCCAAAAATATTATCCCGGGGTCGCCTGTCTTCCAGGCCATCTCGCAGAGCAAATCGAAGAGATTTCGTGCCCCAACTTTATCGACAACTTCTCCGGTCCGCGGGTTTACCAGCTCCCACTCCTCATCATTTAATACGGCTTTCATAAATTTTTGCGTGGTTCCCACCGAAATATTGAAGTTCTTCAACTTCCCCTCTTCGATCTTTGCCTTGACGAATCTTACGACGTCGGGATGATCGGCATTCAAGATCCCCATATTGGCGCCCCGCCTCATCCCCCCTTGCTTTACCACATCGGTAGTATGGTCAAAAAGCTCCATAAAGGATACCGGGCCCGAAGCGACTCCCTTGGTGCTCTTTACGATATCACCATAGGGACGAAGGGACGAAAAATCAAAGCCCGTCCCTCCCCCCGATTTATGGACGAGGGCCGTATACTTAAGGGCATCGAATATCTCATCCATACTGTCTCCCACGGGAAGGACAAAACAGGCCGACAGCTGTGCAGTGGGCGTCCCTGCATTCATAAGCGTTGGAGAATTGGGCAAAAAATCCAGACTGGCCATCATTTCATAAAATTTATTGGCCCACTCCTCTTCCGACCCCTCATCGCCAAATGCTCTTTCTGCCTTGGCTATAGCGCTCGCTACGCGCCATAGCATATCCTCCGGCGTCTCTATTAGATTTCCTTTCTCGTCTTTCAATAAATATCTACGCTCTAATACCTTAGTCGCATTTTCAGAAAAAGAAGGTTTTATACGCGCTCCACTGGACATGTCTAAATCACCTTTCCCTAAAAGAAAACTAAAAAACTAATTGCCCACCTTTGCTTCGTCTACGATCAAGAAACCGTCGCAGGTCAGTATATTTGGGATCTCCCTTATGTCGGATAAGACCATAAGGGAACCAGCTTTCTTCAAATCCCAAGCCGGATTTGGCCCCGTTGCAAGTCCAATCCCAATGATATCGGCGTTATTTGCCGTTTCCATATCGATCACCGTATCCCCTACGTATATCGCTTCACCTTTATCGACACCAAGGCATTCCAAAGCCTTGAACAAAATGTAAGGATCAGGTTTAGCTCTATCTACATCTTCCAACCCTAAAACGATATCGAAATATTTATCAATGCCCAAATGCCTGACAGCCCTTTTGGCCTTTCTCCTGTTTGACGTAATGGCCAACATTAAACCTTTATTCCTTAGGGCCTGCAAGACTTCTTCGGTTCCCGGGAAAAGCTTCATTCGTTCATATTCCAGAGGTCTGCATTCCTTCGAATAAATGTCGAGCCACTCTGGCCTAAATTCATTCCACAAACAACGCAAAGACTTTTCCATGGGAATTCCTATAGTAGACAACACCTCTTCGTAACTTACGGCTCTTAATCCCATTATCCTGGCGAAGCAATTCATGGCGTATGCGATGGCATGACTGGTATCGACCAATGTCATATCGAAATCGAACAAAAAAGCTCTGACTTTCATAAAAACACCTCCAGGAGATTATCGAATGATGCTCTAGTGAGACTTTATATTAACGCAAGATAGGGGCAACTCTCCCTTCGAAAGCCTATCCACGTTTTGGGCTATGTAAGCAGGTATACCTTTTAATGCTTCATCATTGGTTCCACCAATGTGCGGGGTAACGTAGACATTTGACATACTTAACAAAGGGTCCTCCTGATCCGGAGGTTCCTGCCAAAAGACGTCCAAGCCGCATCCCGCAATCCTCTTTTCCATCAAGGCCCTTTCCAAGGCCTTTCTTTCCACAATATCTGCGCGGGCTACATTTATTAAAAAGGCATTTTCGTCCATACTCCCCAACACCTCTTCGCCAATTAACCCCTTCGTCTGAGGAGTCAGGGCCACGGTTACTATGACGAAGCGACAACCCCTTACGGCATCGCTCAACTTATCCAACGTGTAAAATCGCTCAAGAGGAAGAGAGGAAAATATATCTTTCCACGATCTGTTAACGCCAACCATAGCTACATCGAAGGAGCTCAAACGTTTGGCCAGGGTAATTCCTACATTTCCCAGGCCAACTATACAAACCCTTTTCTTCCATATCGTCAAGCCCCTCGGGGAAAAGAGCTTCCCCTTCCTCAAATTCTCCTGCGACTTATTGTAACCCTTTGCCAAAAGCAGCATGTGCAAAAGGGCAATCTCGGCAACCCCTTCGGCATTGCCCGTGTTGCCGGAAGGGACGTTACACACGTAGATTCCCCTTGAAGTGCAAGCCTCGATGTCTATGCCTTCCAAACCGACCCCCCATTGACAAAGCATCTTCAAATTGGGGGCATGAGCCAGCATCTCTGCTGTAAAGGGTTCCGTTCCCTTCACTAGCACTTCGGCCCATCCCAGTGAATGAGGATCTTCAAGTATATTGGCATAACGAACCTCGTGATTTTCGAAGAGAGTTTCTATTATCCCCCTGAGGCGCTCAAAGCCTTTATTCGAAAAAAGCACCCTCATGATACGGCCTCCAACAGACCGCGAAAATTTTCGAAGTCATTTTCATCTATGATCACTGAGCTACCCGGGCTTTCCCATACTTGAACGTATTTCAACCGCCTCTTGCCCGCATTAATGTGGGGCTCCATTTCCCCCCATATCCAGAGAGCTATATATTCAGCCGAGGGTCTTTTTATCACATCGTTAAGACAGGAATGATCCAGTTTCGACAGAATCCTCTTTTCGACCAAACCTTTGAGCTCGACAAAATCCATGACCATCCCCTCTTCATCGGGAGGTCCCTCGACAAAAATTGCAGCTTTATAGGTATGTCCGTGCAACCTCTCGCACTTGCCGTGATAATCTGGCAAATAATGGGCGGCATCGAAACTGAACTCACGTTTTAATATCACCATTATCCCCTCCTGTACTCTCACTGCCCAAGGGCGCCTCCAAGCCTTCAAGCAGGCTCATTTGCAGCGGCGTTTCATCCTTAGTCAATCCCAACATTTTTTTCATCCAAAGGGCATTCTGCACCGCGTAATCCCTGTAACAGTTGTTAAACATCATAAAAACCCTTCCAGGTAACTTCATGCTCAAAGCGGCGTCAAGCCATCCCCTCAGCTCTTCCTCTGTATACTTATATCTGTATTTTTCCAAAACCGTCGAACCCTTCTTCCATGCCAAAGCATTCCTCCCGTGAAACCTTATGACGCTGCCCCATGAAGATGTTATGTACCAATCTTTCGGCACGGTCCAGGAAAGCTCGGGTTCATCGACAGCCACGTAAGCCATATTCTCCTCGCCGAGCAGGTCCAAGAACTTGGTCTTTCCATCCCCTTCAAACCACGAGATGTGTCTCACCTCAATAGCTATGGGATAGGAGGGCAGCAGTTCGCGCAATCTCTTTATGTATGCAAGCCACCGCTCGTGATATCTAGTTTTTGGAGAGAACTGGAAAAGCACGTAACCTAACCTTTTGGTAGATTTTAAGATCGATATCAGAAAGACAAAGTGATCGAAAAGCCGTGTTCTCGACTTTCTGTCGAGGTCCCAAAGGGTAATTCGCGAGGTTTGAAAGCCTTCATTCGATCTGTCGTCAAGCTTTTCCCTGCACCAAGGGGGCAGATTTTTAACCGAAAGGGCATGATTCGTGAAGAGGGCAAAGGCCTTCACGTTAAACAGGAAATTGGGCGGTGTTGAGGCCATCCAAGAATAGATGACTGCTGGGTCAGGCAATGAATAAAAGAAGGAGTCGGCCTCCACGGTATCGAAGAAGGAGGAATAATGCCTCAGCCTGTCCTTGCTTTTTTTACAGCCTTTCGGATACCAGCCGCTCGAAAGAAGCGACTTGTCGGCCCAGGAACAGGTGCCAATCCTGAAATCCACATCCATACTTCTACTCTCCTCCTTAAATCATCTAGG
Organism: Acetomicrobium sp. UBA3949; assembly: GCA_002385485.1. GTDB lineage: Bacteria > Synergistota > Synergistia > Synergistales > Acetomicrobiaceae > Acetomicrobium. The sequence goes on from DGDP01000121.1 coordinate 5,124, forward strand.
CAAGCTCCATGAGGCCAAATTCTCAAATCGCGTACATTCTTTCAAGAACAGCAGCTGTACGGTGCCCGTGGGGCCATTTCTGTGTTTAGCCACTATCAGTTCCGCAACGTTATTCTCCTCTTTATCGGCCTCGTAATATCCTTTCCTGTAAAGAAAGACGACAAGGTCCGCATCCTGCTCTATGGCACCGCTGTCTCTCAGGTCTGCAAGTTGAGGCTTTTTGTCCTGTCTCTGCTCCACAGCTCGGGAAAGTTGCGAAAGAGCCAAGACGGGTACGTTCAACTCCCTTGCGACCCCCTTCAAGGATCGAGAGATTTCGGCTACCTCCTGTTGTTTGTTCTCAACTCTTCTGGCTAGGCTCATCAACTGGAGATAATCGACTATTATCATACCCAAATTGTCATGTTGCGCCTTGAATCTTCTTGCTCTGGCCCTTAGGTCCAGGGTGGACAAGAAGGAGCTGTCATCAATGTAAATTGGCGCCGTGGCCAACTTTCCCGCTGCATCGGACAGAATATCCCAATCCCCTTGAGGGAATGTCCCCGTTCGCATATCGTGAATGTTAACTCTGGCCTCAGCGGCAAGAAGCCTCTGCAAAAGCTGTTCCGCCCCCATCTCCAGGCTAAAAATCAAAACAGGCGTTTCCTGTTCGATAGCCACATGCTGAGCGATGTTTAAAGCCAAAGCAGTCTTACCCATCGAAGGCCTGGCTGCCAAAATCGTCAAAGATCCCGGCTGAAAACCTCCGGTGACACGGTCAAAATCTATATAACCCGAAGGCTGTCTCTTATCCACATCTGACGCGGCC
>DGDP01000083.1 GCA_002385485.1 Acetomicrobium sp. UBA3949
GCTTACGGATGCCCCTGGGCCTCCCGCGAAGACATCGTGGAGGCGGCGGACAGGGCGGGCATACTCGACTTTGTCAAGAGCTTGCCAAGGGGTTTCGACACCGAGGTCGGAGAGCGTGGGGTCACTTTAAGCGGCGGGCAACGTCAGCGCATAGCTATTGCGAGAGCCATCGTGAGAAATCCCAGAATACTCATAATGGATGAAGCGACATCTTCTTTGGATTCCGCTATGGAACAGCATATTCATGAATCCATGCAAAGGGCTATGGAGGGGAGGACCTCGCTGATCATTGCTCACAGGCTCTCTACGGTCAGAAACGCCGATCGCATCATAGTGTTGGAGAAAGGCGAAATCGTCGAAGAAGGCGACCACGATACCCTGCTCAAACGGGAAGGAGTGTACGCAAATCTCTACTCACTCCAAATGGGTGAAAAATCCAGAGCTTAATTGATCCTCAGGAAGCCATTATTTCTCCTGCAATGTTAACCGCATGGTCTCCTATTCTCTCCAGGTGGCTTAGCATGTCAAGAAATACAACGCCCGAGGCGGGATAGCATATTCCTTGGTTCAATCTCTTTATGTGTCTTGCGCGGAGCGTTCGTTCCAAGTCATCGAGTATGTCGTCCATGGCAATGATGCTGGCTGCCTCTTGTTTGTCGTCCTTCTCGAGGGCTTCGACCACTGTTTTCACGGATTCGACGGCCTTGTTCATCATCTCGTCCAACTCCTCTACCGCCTGTTGCGAAAAGGGGAGGTTGTGTTTCTCGCGGTAGTCGGCGAGCTCTACTATGGCTGTGGCGTGATCGCCGATCCGTTCCAGGTCGGCGGATATGCTTATTGCTGAAGTTAGGATTTTCGCTTGCGCACTGTTAACATCCTGTTGAAATATCTTCGCGACGTAGTAACTTATGGCCTCTTCGATCTCATCGATTACCTCCTCGATGTTATTGAAGCGCTTTCGATCTGCTTTGGGGTCTCCTCTAAATATGGCGATGGCCGTTTCCAGGTTATCGAGGCACAGGTTTGCCATTCTCACGACTTCTTTTTGGGTCTGTACGACAGCCATGAAGGGAACGGAGACCAGCTTCGCATCCAGGTATTTTGGCCCATGCTCTATAGTCATCTCCGATCCCTTGACGAGCTTGCATACTAAGGCGATAAATCGAGGAGCAAAGGGGAGCAATACAAGAGTGGTCGTAACGTTAAATATGGTGTGAGCGTTGGCTATTTGCCTTGCAGCATCGAACCCGGAGCGTGCAACCGCACTTTCCAGGGGCTTCAGAAAGGGCAGGAAAATCAGCACCCCAATGACGTTGAAGAGCAGGTGGGCGTAGGCCGTCCTTCTTGCGGCTAAGGAAGTATTGATGGATGCCAGCAGGGCAGTTGAAGTAGTGCCGATGTTAGCGCCAAGTACCATGGGCAGTGCAGCGCTTATGTCTACGACGTTTCTTGCAGCCAATGCTACCAGAAGGCCGGTCATCGCAGAGGAAGACTGTAATAGTGTTGTCAAAGCCGCTCCGGCAATTATGCCGATTATGGGGTGGGTTTGTCCGATGCACAGAAAATTGACGAAGGGCGCGTAGGACTGGAGGGACGACATGGCATCGCCGGCGATGGAGAGGCCCAAAAATAATAGGCCGAATCCGAGAAAACAATCGGCCCATCCTTCTTTTATGCTCTTTCTCTTTCCCAAAAGCATCAGAGCCATTCCAAGAGCTATTGCAGGCAAGGCAGTTCTTTCGAGCTTAAAGGCTACCATTTGTGCTGTTACGGTGGTACCTATGTTGGCGCCCATTATAACTCCAATCGCCTGTTCGAGCCTCATTATTCCTGCGTTTACAAAACTTACACACATGACCGAAGTGGCGCTGGAGGATTGAATTATAGCGGTAACTATCATACCTACGATCACGCCCGAGAATCGATTCGATGTAAGCTTCTCGAGAAACCTCCTCAAGCGATCCCCCGCTATCTTTTGCAGCCCTTCCCCCATTTTCGACATCCCGTATAAAAACAGGGCTATACCGCCTAAAACAACAAGTGCCGTTTCCAAATCAAAATCCCCCGCTTTTGAGATTTTGTTCCCTTATGTTATAGCATAATTTTGGCCTCTTGGGTGATATAATGAACGATACCTTCCGCGTTTGGCCGAGGGTTTGAAGGTTTCATGAAAAGAAATTTTTCCTATTGCACATGGTGATTAATAATGAAAGGATTTCTCAATAAATATTTGGAGTACACGAGGGGGAGGGCTAAAAACTTCCTCTTCAGCCTTATCTTTACCCCCTTAGGATACATATACAACCTGGGGGTGGCCTTTCGAAATTTCTCCTTTGATCATGGATTCAGAAGCTCACATGAACCGCCCCTGCCGGTTATAAGCGTCGGTAATATAACTATGGGAGGTACCAATAAGACCCCCTTCGTGGAGATGCTTGCAAGAAAATTCATGGGATTGGGGTTACGTCCCGGGATCATTACCAGAGGTTACGGCGGAAAACAAAAAGGCAAAGCTCCTGTCCTCATAATGAACGGCAAAGGGAATCGTAACGAAGTGGGCGACGAATCCCTGCTTCTTTCTTCCAGGTTGCCCGGCGTTCCCGTGTCAGTTTCGTTGGACAGGCTTGCAGCCCTGGAAAAGCTGTCATCCGAGGGTAACGTCGACATTGTTATATCCGACGATACCTTTCAACACAGGCGAATGGTGCGAGATGCGGACGTTGTTTTAGTCGATGCAACCTGTCCTTTTGGCAACGGAAAGCTCTTTCCTGCCGGTATTTTAAGGGAATCGCCGGAAAACCTAAAAAGAGCCCACATCTTAGTAATAACCAAGGCCGATCAGGTTAAGACTGAAAAGCTGGATGCCTTGATAGAAGAGGTACGTAAATATGTCCCGGACAAGCCCATTTTTACATCTAGATTGGCACTTGAAAAGTGGAAACGATGGAATGGAAGCAGGCTGATCGATGCAGAACCCTTGGCTTCGGGGACTCCTGTAGTAATATTTTCTGCCATCGGAAACCCGTCAAGCTTTCACAGCTTTGTCGAAAAGATGGGGTTGGATGTCAGGGGGGAATTGCGTTTCAGAGATCATCACCTATACTCCGGGAAAGATCTAATCGACATAAAGAACTATTGTGGCGCTTTGGGAGCTAAAGCTGCCATATGCACCGAAAAGGACGTCTATAACCTTCCTGGAGGTTTCGATATGGGTTTTCCGATCCTCATTCCAAGCGTGGTGACTGCCATGGGCGAGGAGAGAAGTTTCTTTGAGAGCCTTGTCGAGACGTTAAGACCTAAGATAGTGGTATCTTCCAACGGACATGGCGAAGATTCCATGGCCTGCATGTTGATCGAGCGGATCAGAAAGGACCTGCCTGAAGCAAAAATATATGCTTTTCCTCTGGTAGGCAAAGGCAAGCCTTTTCAGGATTCCGGCATAGAGATCTATCCCCCACCGCTTGATACTCCAAGCGGTGGGGTCATCAAATACAGCTTCCTCGAGCTCTTGAGGGACATAAGAGCAGGATTGCTCGGCCACGTCAAAAGACAGCTGGATGCCTGGGGCAGGCTGAGGGGAAAGATTAGGACCCCCCTCTGCGTTGGTGATGTATATCTTTTACTGCACGCTTTGTATGGCCAGGGAATTCCGCCCATGCTTTTGGCGACGGCCAAGACCGTCTATTTAAGAGGTCATTTCTTTATAGAGAAGTTGATCTTAAAAAAGAAGTCCAGGATAGTTTGGACGAGGGACGAGCATACGGCCCGCGAACTGAAAAAAAGCTCCGTCAATGCCGTTTACTCGGGAAATCCAATAATGGATCTGGCATGTGATAATAATAATTGGACCTTAGAAGATCCTTGGCCTAAGGCCGAGGGATACCGGGTGCTTCTTTTGCCCGGAAGCAGACAGAACGCCTATAGGGATGTAAGGTTATTATTAAATGCTGCAGAGTTGATAAGGGAACAAGTAAGAGCAAATTTTTTAATGGTTATAGCTCCAAGCATCGAGTGGGACAGGATGGCGTCGAGTCTTGACGGTTATTCATTGGAAAATGGATTTGTAAAAAAAGGGGAAATGGAAGTCCTCGTATCCTTTTGTCCCGTTCCGGCTGCTGCCAGAAGAGCTGACATACTGCTCGGTTTGGGCGGCACGGCCAATCAGGTGTGTGCGGGATTGGGCGTGCCCGTCGTTTCCGTCGATGACAAGGGGAAAAGGGTCCAAAAAAGGCTCTTGGGAGAGGCGGAGATCCTGCTTAAAAGGGATCCCAAAACCCTTGCCTACGAAACAATATCGATTCTTAGGGATAGCAAAAGGTACGAAGCCATGTCTTCGGCAGGAAAGTTGAGAATGGGCAAACCGGGTGCTATAGAGGAAATATCGAGATACGTCTTATTTGAGCTTGGATGGAAACATAGGCATGACCTA
>DGDP01000103.1 GCA_002385485.1 Acetomicrobium sp. UBA3949
GCACCGGGACCCGACATATCTATAATCCCTTCCTGGAAACCGACTATCTTGCCGCAGGTCACAACTGCCGCACCTGACAACACTAATGTCTTACCTCTCCCAACGCTGCCCTCGACATCGCCGATGAAACCCGGAAAGACGTCGCCTTCGCCCTCTATCTTGCACCTGGGCTCTATCACGTCTTTGACCGGGATGATGCGAACTCTTTCTCCGGGACGAGCCAAGTCAACCTTTACGGACTCAAAGCGATCATCCTCTAGCAGCATATCCGTAATTTCTTCGCGATTGACGTAAAGGACGTTATTTTCAACCTTGGTGGCATCGCCCCATTGTACATCTTTGACTTTAACTTTATGCAATTCCAACCTCACCAACAGACACCCCCTTCTTTCTTGCCTAAAACGAAATGCTACTGCAATAACTTTTCCACTCGCTCCTTAATAGCTTCTATGGTGACCTCTTCTCCGCTTATCCTGTCCTTTAACTCCCCTCCCTTATAGAAAAGAAAGGTCGGAACCCCCATGACCTTTAAACTGATCACCAAGCGACGATTCTCAGCTACGTTTAATTTACAGAACTTTACTTTGCCTTCATATTGAGAAGAAAGCTCCTCTACCTGAGGCATCAGGGCGAGGCAAGGTCCGCATTTGGGTCCCCAAAGATCCACCACGACAGGAAGATCGCTTTGCAAAACTTCGCTTTCAAAATTATCCTTGTTCAATTCGATCAATTTCAGTGCACCTCCCGATTTGATAAGATTCCATATTGATAAAACACCGGCATCATGAGCTGTTCGTCGAGGAACTGCATGTCCTCTATCGAACTTGGATCCAGATCAATATGATTACGCTCTGCCCTTCCATAAATTTCGAGGGCTCTTTCGATTAAATTGAGGGATTCCTGATCGAAGAAATCATCGTCAGATGTGAGACTGGCCAGAAGCACAGTTAAATAAAGCCTTCTCTCCGGAGGGATATTTCCTGTCAGAGGATGGGAGATAAGCCTATATCCGTCATGGACCTTATCGCGCAACATCGCCAACACATCGAAAGGACAGCCTTCTAGATATACGCATCCTGCGATGTGCTTCAGTCGAGGATTATTGGTTACGACTTCATAAAAAAAGGACATGTGCCAAATCCCCCTTTGGTCCATTTGGCCCCTGTCCTCTTCACCCCCAGGGATTCGCCATAAGCAATCATATGGCTTGCCCTTTTGGTAGATCTCCAAAGAGATCTTTTCCAGGGTTCCGTCACACCGCAATCCTTTTGCCTGAGAGATTGGGGCATCGTTGCCCTTGCACCTTCGGCTCCTCGCCTTCCTTTAAGCGAGATATCTCTTGCGGCGCTCATCCGGGTATTCTTACATACTTTATTTTATATATATCATTTCACAAAGTCAAGCGAATATATCAGACATATTTCCAGCCTAACATATTCTGGGAACCATCTCTCCCAAGGGCATGTCGACGACGCGCATGCCGCCGATGCTGGTCTTAAGTCCGACAATTCCGGGATGTTCATCAGTGACCTTGCCTATAACAGCACAGAGGGGTGCCTTCTCTTTCAAAGAAGAAAGGACTTCTCGCAGGCAGTCGGGGTCCACGGCGATGACAGCTGTACCTTCGCAGGCGAGGTGCAACACGTCAAAGCCCAAGACGTCGGCTAGGGAAATTACAGCCTGAGTTAGCGGAACGAGATCTTCTTCAATTTCAATACCTAAAGAAGCACTTTCGGCCCATTCGCACAGAACCGTTCCCAAACCGCCCCTCGTACAATCTCTTGCGCACTTTACACCCGGTATCTTTGTCAGCGGTTCCATTAAAGGCCACAGAGGCGCGCAGTCGCTTTCCAATTTATCCACATCCAGGCCGTAGCGGAGCGCGGCTATCAAAGCACCGTGTTGTCCGATAGGACCGGTGGCGACGAGTACGTCTCCCGGAGAAAGCTCATTGACACCCCAGGGTCGATCAGTCACCGATTGGCCCAGGGCGCAACAGGTTATATAAATGCCGTCAGCCTGGCCTTTGGGCAGCACCTTGGTATCACCGGCGATGAACTTGACATCCAATTCCCTGCTGACACGATAGGCGCTATCGACGGCTCTAAAGAGCTCCTCTTTCGGCAATCCCTCTTCTATCAAAAAACTTACTGCAACATAGTTTGGCTTGACTCCTCTGACGGCCAAATCGTTTGTGCTTCCGCAGATAGCAAGTTTCCCTATATCTCCGCCCGGGAAAAACCTGGGGCTTACGGTAAAACCGTCAATCGTTACACCTATACCATTTTCAATTAAAGCACAATCCTCTAAATCATTAACGCTTTGATCTCGATATATTCCGAGGATCTCCTTAATCAGCTCTTGGGTGGGCCTGCCACCGCTTCCGTGTTTTATTTCGATGAACATCGCTACATCACCCTATAATCGTACTTATAACATGCCGCACAGCTTCCCTCGCTCGATACCATGCAGGGACCAATCGGAGCGTCGGGCCTGCATTGTTTTGAAAAAAGAGGGCATTCTTTTGGAGTTATCTTTCCCATCAATACTTCGCCACACTTGCAACCTTGGGGGAGAGGGACATCTTCGATCTTCAAGTCGAACTTCAAAAGAGCATCAAACCGGGCAAAATCGCTCTTCAACTTTAGTCCCGACCTTTCGATAGGACCCAAACCGCGCCACTTTGAATCGCATTTATCGAAGACTTCTTTCATCAACCCTTGAGCTTTTGCATTCCCTTCGGGCCTCACAGCCCTCGCATACAAGAGGCTGACCTTGAAGTCACTCTCACTTACCTGGCGGGCCAGCTCAACCAACCCCTCCATTATATCCAAAGGCTCAAAGCCAACTATTGCACAGGCGATATCGAAATCCCTGGGCAAAAATTGGTAGGGTTCTGATCCCAGCACAACGCTCACGTGTCCCGGAAGCAAAAAACCGTCAACTTGCAATTCCTCTGACTCGGCAAGCAACCGTAAAGCGGGGGGAACCAGTTTATGGAATGAAAGGACGGAAAAATTTTCCACACCCCTATCCATCGCCTCAATGACCACGGCTGCAGTGGAAGGAGCAGTGGTTTCAAAGCCCACTCCCAAAAAAACCACCTCCTTCGCGGGGTTTTTAAGGGCTAACGACAAGGCCTCGTCTGCCGACCTCACGACACGAACATCGGCGCCATGTGCCCTCAGGCTCTGCAGCGAACCCTTGGTGCCGGGAACGCGCAGCATATCACCGTAAGTAGCGAAGATCAAATCCCCTTTGCCGGCAAGTTTTATTGCGGCATCTATCTCTCCCTGATCCGTAACGCAAACGGGACAACCCGGACCGGAGACCAGCGAAATACCGGGCGGCAATAAAGACCTTATGCCGCTCCTATAAATGGCGACCGTGTGAGTACCGCAAACTTCCATAAAGGTCATTGGACGTTTCGCAAAGAAAGTTAACGCACGCCGAAGTAATTCAATTTTATCTTTCATTGCGCCCTTGACTGGCAACTTTCAACACTTCTTTCCATAATTCTTCTAATTCCTGACCGTCCTTTTCTTCGCACTTTTCAATGACAAAACCGGCATGCACCAACACAACGTCCCCTACGTTTATCTCATCCACCAAGTCCGTCCTCACTTCCACTCGCAATGACCCGGTGCGGGCGACGGCCCTGTTTGAATCCAAAACCTCCTCTATCCTGTGAGGAATTGCAAGACACATTTTCCTCATGCCTCCCTATATTTTTCATAAAAAGCGGGACCTTACAAAGGCCCCGCTTTATCCGTAATTTACGCCACATCGGTATCATAATAATCGAAGATTCTATTCATTCGGGGTTTCACAGCCTTCTCTAACGCTTATCCTTCGAACGCTCAAGGCTTTCCCGCTCGACGCGTCTATATCTATACAAGCTCCGTTAAGCCGCAAATCTTCGTTGCATGCCTCAAATCGCGCCGGCATCGCCGTCAAAAACCGACTGATTACTGACTCCCTTTGCATCCCGATGACTCCGGCGTGCCCTCCCGTCATTCCCACGTCGGTTATAAAGGCAGTCCCGCCATCGAGTATCTCTTCATCAGCCGTGGCAACGTGCGTATGGGTACCCAATAATGCAGATATCCGCCCGTCGAGGTAAAGTGCCAGCGCCCTCTTTTCCGAGGTCGCCTCGGCGTGAAAATCTACCAACACAGGAACTTCCACGCCTTGCAGAATTTCGTCGGCCCTCCTGAAGGGACAATCCACGTCGAACATAAAAGTGCGACCTATCAGATTAAGTACAACCAACCTGCCCGCCTCGCCATCCAAAGTCATATAACCGCGTCCGGGACAACCGGGGGGATAATTGGCAGGGCGCAGCAGCCTGGGCTCTGTGTCCAAAAGGGAGACGCCTTCTTTTTTATCCCATATATGATTGCCCGAGGTCATACAATCGATCCCCGACGCCAACAACTCGTCCAAGATCTTTTGAGTGATGCCAAAACCGCCGGCAGCATTTTCAACGTTAGCGATCACAAAATCAAAGGGGCCATGCTCTTTTCGGACCTTCGGCAAAAACTTTTGAAGGGCCTTACGTCCGGGCCTGCCTACAATATCTCCTATAAACAACACTCTCATGAGAATTCCTACTTTGCGAGCTCGATTGCTCGTAATTCCTTAATTACCGTTACCTTGATCTGGCCAGGGTACTTCAGCTCTTCCTCTATCCTTCGGGCAATATCGTATGCAATTTTGTATATCGCACCGTTATCGCCGGCTTCGGGCGAGACCATTACGCGCACTTCCCTTCCCGCTTGAATGGCATAAGCTTTTTCGACTCCATCGAAGGAAGAAGCCAACTCTTCCAGCTTTTCCAGCCTCCTTATGTAGGCCTCTATGCTCTCCCGCCTTGCTCCCGGCCTTGAGGCGCTTATAGCATCGGCAGCCAACACTAAAACGGCATATACGCTTTTTGGCTCCTCGTCCTCGTGGTGTGCGGCAATTGCGTTCACTACGACATGCGACTCGCCGTAACGTTTAGCAAGATCAGCTCCTATTAAGGCATGGGAGCCCTCAACCTGACAATCTATGGCCTTGCCCAGATCGTGCAACAATCCGGCCCTTTTAGCAAGCCTCTCATCCAATCCGAGTTCAGATGCCATGACTCCTGCCAAATGTGCCACTTCTAAGCTGTGTGCCAGGGCATTTTGGCCGTAGCTTGATCTATATGCAAGCCTGCCCAAGGTCTTGACTATCTCGGGATGTACTCCCTCTACGTTGACCTCGAGCAACGCGTTTTCGGCTACCTCGAGCATATGCTCTTCCACTTCCTTGCCCACTTTTTCGACGATTTCCTCTATTCTGGCAGGATGAATCCTACCATCCAGTATCAACCTCTCCAGAGAAATTCGGGCAATCTCTCGCCTTACCGGATCAAAACAGCTTAGCGTCACCGCCTCCGGCGTGTCATCCACAATCAGGTCAACGCCCGTCAAGCTCTCGAAGGCTCTAATATTCCTTCCTTCCCTACCTATTATCCTGCCCTTCATATCATCGGAGGGCAAATTAACGACGCTTACCGTGACTTCCGATGTATGATCGACGGAACAACGCTGAATCGCCGTAGTTATAATCTCTCGGGCCTTCCTGTCGGCCTCACGCTTAAAGGTCTCTTCCAGCTCCTTTAATTTCAAACCGATAGAACAGGATGCTTCCTCTTCCACCTCTTTGAGGAGAAGTTCTTTGGCCTCTTCTCTGGAAAGTCCAGCTATTTCTTCCAGTTTATGCACC
>DGDP01000076.1 GCA_002385485.1 Acetomicrobium sp. UBA3949
CTCCTTAGAAGTTGCAGCGTATTCCCGATCGACCCTTTCTTTGACGGGCTCGAAGGTCAAGAAATAATCAGTATATTCTGCCAGCTCCTTTAAGGTTTGTCCCCTTCCTTCCATTATGTCCAGGACCTTGGCCAGATAATCGGAGCTGTGGTTGTGATAAGGCAGTCCCAAATCTTCCCAGAATGGCTTGACGGCTTCCAGACGTTTGTCGGGATTCATTCGCTTGATATGTTCTTGATTGATGTGGCGCAATTTGTCCATATCGAATACCGCTGCCCTTTTGTTTACGTCTTTTATGTCAAATAACTCGACGGCCTCTTCTATAGTAAAGATCTCGCGGTCATCTCCCGGTGACCATCCCAACAAAGCAAGGAAGTTGAATAACGCTTCTGGCAAAAAGCCCATATCTTTATATTCAAGCACGTTGGTGGCTCCGTGCCTTTTAGAAAGTTTCTTCTTGTCTTTTCCAAGAATCATTGGCAGATGTGCAAATTGCGGGAGCTCGAAACCCAGGGCCTTATAAAGCAATATTTGCTTAGGTGTATTGGCGATGTGGTCCTCTCCTCTTATGACGTGGGTTATGGACATAGTGTAATCGTCTATGACAACGGCATAATTATAAGTTGGCATTCCGTCGCTTTTTATCATTACTATGTCCTTTAAGGTCTCGCTTTTAACCTCAATATGTCCGTAAACTATATCATCGAAGGACACTATCTCGCCGGGAACTACCCTGAATATAATGGCTTCGCCTTCGCGATAGGCGAGCCCCTTATCCACCAGCTTGCCGGCATATTCCCTATATATCTCAAGCCTTTCGGATTGACGGTAGGGACCATAAGGACCACCGGCTCTGGGGCCTTCGTCCCACAGCAAGCCAAGCCATTCAAGGCCGGAATATATGCTTTCCTCATATTCCAGGGTTGACCTTTCTCTGTCCGAATCTTCTATGCGAAGCACAAATTTACCGCCCATGTGCCTTGCCCAAAGCCAATTGAAAAGTGCCGTATGGGCACCTCCAATGTGAAGATTTCCCGTCGGACTCGGGGCGAAGCGAACTCTGACTTCGTTCATGAATAATACCTCCTAATCAAAAGTAACGAGTAATGTGATATTGCAGCATCAAATAAACATTATGGCATTTTTAGACTTTATGATGGTACAAAAATCTGCCTTTGTCATCGGCTGTTGCATATATTACAATTGTATCAAAAACTAAAAGGGAGATGTCGCCTTTTGAAGGAAGAAAGGATACTTTTAGTGGATGGACATGCCTTGGCCTTCAGAGCTTTCTATGCCTTGCCGGAACTTAACGCGCCCGATGGGATGCCCACCAATGCAATATTAGGATTTTTAAATATGCTGCTTAAGATAATAAACGATGAAAACCCAGATCAAGTCATTGTCTTTTTCGATGCCAAAGGCGAGACATTCAGGCATGAAGCATACAAAGAATACAAGGAAGGAAGGCCTCCGACTCCTGAGGAGTTTAAGTCGCAATTGCTCCTCATAAAGGAAATAATGAAATACCTCGGTTATCCCGTCATAGAGATTGAGGGCGTTGAGGCAGACGATGCAATAGCCTCTGTCGTTCGTATTTTGGAGGGAAAGGGCAGCGCTTTAGTGCTGACGGCCGATAAGGACATGCTCCAGTTGATAAGGGCTGATGTCAAAGTCATGAGACCCATAAAGGGCGTTTCTACTTTCAAGGTATATGATGAAAAAACCTTTGAAGAGGAGTTTGGTTTTCCTCCCTCTTCCTTTCCCGATTATCTCTCTTTGATAGGAGATAAAGTGGATAACATTCCCGGCGTTCCCGGCATTGGGCCCAAAAGGGCCTCGGCATTAATACAACAATATGGCAGTTTGGAAAATTTATATGAGCACATAAACGAACTGCCCCAAAAAATTGCATCGAGCCTGAAGGATAAAAAGGACGAACTATTCCAATGGAGAGAGCTCATTCGCCTGCGTGATACCTTGTGTATAAGCCCCGATGAATTTAAAGGCGGAGGAGAAAGAGACAAAGAAGCACTGATTGGTATATTTCAAAGGCTTGGCTTTAAGCAGATACCCGAAAGGCTTGGCTTGAGAGTAAAGGATGTCGATTCCGGGGAAACTCGCTCTAAAGCGGGAGAGGGCGAAAAGACGCCCAACACTGAGGAAAACCAAGATTGGAGTAAAATCGTAGCCTTAGCCTTTGAAGGCAGGGGCCGTTATCCTCAGTCCTTTGCCCTTTCACGATGCGTCTTAGCCGAAAGGGAAGGGTCTTTTTATCTGTTAGAGCCCAAGGGCGATGACGATTACGATGCTTTGGTCGAAAAATTAAGAGAAAAAGAAATCCTGATCTGGGGGTTCAAGGAGTTTACAACTGCAATAAAGAAAGCACCCTTTAAAAAGGACAATGTATGGGACGGCAAAATAGCTTATTATTTGCTTCATCCCGATAAATCGTCATCCAAAGAAGGTTTGGCCGAAATAAAAAAGATGCTGAAAAGCGAAGAAGGCCTGGATAAAGAGGCTTTGTCCCTTTTTGATCTGTACGGGAAGATATCTTTAGAGATGGACGAAGCATTGCATGGCCTCATGTATCGAATCGATATACCCCTGTCGGTTGTCCTTTCAAAGATGGAAAGAAAGGGAATACGCCTCGACCTGGACCATCTTTGGAAGGTAAAGCAAGAGCTGGAGAGAACGCTCGATGACGTAAAGGCCTCCATAGACATGGCGGCCGGTTCCAAGGTAAACCTAAACTCACCTAAGCAGGTCGGCTGGCTGCTTTTCGATCACCTGGGACTACCTGTCATAAAGAAGACTAAAACGGGATATTCGACCGATGTTACCGTTCTTGAGGAGTTAAGTCGATTGGATAGGCCCGAGGCATTGGTGGCAAAACTTCTCCTGGATCACAGGGAGCTTACTAAAATGCTTACCGGATTTGTACAGCCCTTGATCGACGCCATCGATCCCAAGACCGGCAAGGTGCATACCACATTTGAACATACGAGCACCGGTACCGGGCGGTTGAGCAGCCGAGATCCAAACCTTCAAAACCTCCCTGCCTACGGTGACTGGGCAACGAAACTAAAGGAGGCGTTTATCCCGGATCGAAGGGACGGCATATTTATCGCTGCCGATTATTCACAGATAGAGTTGCGCGTTCTGGCGCACATTTCAGGAGACAAAAAGCTATGCGAAGCCTTTGAGAAGGGTAGGGATATTCATGCAGAGACGGCAGCATGGATATTTGGTGTGGATACGGAAAAGGTTTCCCCCGAACTTAGGAGAATGGCGAAAATGATAAACTTCGGATTACTGTACGGAATGACTCCCTATGGCCTTGCATCTAGGTTAAATATAGGCAGAGAAGAGGCCAAAACAATTATAGATAGGTACTTTTCTGCCTTTCCTAAAGTGGGAGATTACATTGAAAAAAGCTATGAGGAGGCAAGAAAGAGAGGTTATACCCTTTCGCTTTTTGGAAGAAGAAGACCACTGAACGAGGTTACTACAGTAGTGGGAAACAGCACGGCAGCTTTGAAAAGGGTCGCTATTAATACCCCAATTCAAAGCGCGGCCGCCGACATAACGAAGATCGCTATGATACGCTTGGACGAGGCCCTACAAAGAGAAAATATTGATGCTGCGCTAATATTGCAAATTCATGACTCACTCATTTGTGAGTGTTCCGCAGTAGACGAGGAAGTCGTTTCCGGGATCCTTAAAGAGAGCATGGAAAGCGCCGTAGAGCTTTCGGTGCCTCTGGAGGTTAACCTAAAGAGCGGCCGCACTTTGGCAGAAGTGTGAAGCGCAGCCGCTACCTTCTGACGAGAATAAGAGAGGCAAACAGCCACAGGGCAAACCAATATGGGTGAGCGCCCTGTGGCAAAGCCATGAAGCCGATGCCGAAAATCGACAGCAAGAAGGCCATGCCCAAAGCTGATGTATCGCCCCTCTTCTCCTGCTGTTTTCTGCTCGTCGATGTTGTTGTCATGGAAATGTCGAACAGGGCTTGTTTTACTTTTTCCTTTCCAAGCTCCATGAAGAGGATTGGCTGAAGGTGAAGAATAGAGGTAACTTCCTGGAAACTTTCGTTTAAAAGCTCCTCAAAGCCAATTTCGGGATCCAGCGTGTGGAGAGTGCCCTCGAGCATCGATAGGGCCTTGACCTGATATAATAAGGGCTTCGGTATCTTTATGCCCCAGATAGGGCTTTGGGCTATCATGTCTTTTAGCATGTCGGGCAAGGAAAGCTGTCCTAAGGGCCTGTGCAGGTAGTCCTCGAGAAAGTCGTATATTTCGTTTTCAATGGCCAAAGGATCCGATTGACCCTGAATTACTCCCAGGGACGCGAGGCTGCTGTAGACGAGGCTGATATCCCTGCGCAGCAATCCCCAAAAGAGCAACATGGATTTATGTCTTATCTTCTCTGATAAAAAGGTAGTGGCGCCGTAATCCAAAAGCACCAGATGCTCGTCTTCGTCCACCAATATGTTTCCAAAATGAGGATCCGTATGAACGAGCCCCTCTTTTAGAAATTTATATAAGTAGGTCTTTGCCAAAGAAAGAGCCATATGGTGACGCCTGAAACGTGACAAATGAGGCACGGCCCTGTCGAGCCTCTGGCCGTTGTGAAACGACATGGTGAGTATATGTTTGGTGCATAACCCAGCGTATCCTTTTGGGACTTTTACTTCCCATTCGGCAGGCAGCCCTTCGCCATATTTTCTCATGCATGCCAGTTCCCTGAGAAGGTCCAGTTCCTTGATGATGTTGCTGGAGAATTCATCAACTGTATCCTTCAGATCGATGGGGAATGATTGAGAGTCGGGGAGTCTCTTGACCAAAAAGCGCATTATTTTTATATCTTCTTCGATGCGCTGCTCGACACCCGGTCTTAAGATCTTCATCGCGGCAACCCGTCCGTCTTTGAGGTCGCATTTATGAACCTGTGCCAAGCTGGCAGCACCAATGGGCTGGGGATCCCAAAAGGATATCTCATCCAACTTGTCTCCCAGCTCGTCCTGGATAAGCTTAAACACCTTTGGCGAAGGAGAGGGGGGTAACTCGTCCAACAGATGGGATAAAGCTTCTGCTATAATGGGTGGCAGCACGTCGTAATGACAGCTCAACATTTGGCCGAGCTTGATGAACGAAGGCCCCAGGTGTTCAAATCTGTTTTTTATATCGGAGACCTCGTCCTCGGGTATGGTTTTATAACTCCTTAAACTGAGCCTGCGAAGCTTGATGAATAGCGGTATCGCATTTAGCGTCAGCTC
>DGDP01000134.1 GCA_002385485.1 Acetomicrobium sp. UBA3949
ATAATTTAAAAAATATAATTTAAATTTCTCCTATCAGTTTCAAAATTAACTGGGCTATTATCGTAGAACCAATATAAGTTCCTATAAAAACGACAAATGAAACTACTAAAATTCGCAACCCCGTTTTTTTCAGCGTACCCAAGTCTTTTCCAATGGAGATACCTGCGTATGCAAGTATTGGTGTAGCTAGGGCTAAAAAATTAACCTTTTGTGCCCAAGCGTTAAATACAGCCGAACCGGGAAATCCCGGAATGGTAATTATGCATCCTATTGTGACTATATAGGCTACTGCAGGGATTCTAACGGGAATTACTTTTGAGCATATAACTCCAAGAATACTGATGGCGATTAAAAAGATCATGCCAGGGATGGCATCGATCATTGGGATATTTGCTCCAACGAAATTGCCCACCAAAGTAATGATGCCGATAATTATAAGAACAGCAAGAACTTCTCTGATCTTCATCGATTAGCCCTCCCTAACGGCAGATTGACTTGGATAAGTGCCATATTTCATTTTATAGAACTTCCTATACAGCCATTCCGTCATTGGCAAGGCCATCCATAGGGACATATAAACCCCGTCTAGGCCGCTTAACATATTGCTTGCAGCTCCCAAGGCCTGAATTTTATCGGCTATTTCAGGAAACATAGCGCTCAAAGCGCCAACGGAGGCTGTCATCATGCTTGCGCTTCCTACCCCGGAGGCCATGGCCAGAGCTAGAGGGTGGAAAATTCCCATTGCGGCAGTGAATGTTGCCATTAAACCAAAGAAAATAGTACCAAAGACCGTTCCGCAGATGTAAACTCCCATGACACCTCTTCCCTCAGGTGTATCCAGTCCATACACATCTCCAATTAAAGCAACATTAGGTTCTCTTGCAATAGAATGGGCAGCTCCAATTGTTTCTCGCCTGAGCCCTAAATACACCGCGATAGGTACGCCCAAAAAGAGGGTCCCCAAGTTTCCGAGTTCTTGCAATATTAAAGCAGGACTTGTCCTAAGGATCATAGGGATGTTTGGGCCTACTGTAGTTCCATATTTTGCCATTAACAGCATTAAGGTTACGCCTACTAAACTTCCGGCATCGATCATATCTTTATGGCTGGCCAATTTTAAAAATTTGGGACCGAGGAAAATACCCATGATTAGCGCATATAACATCGGAAGTAAAACAATTTTTCCGGGGCCGATGGGAAACGAAAAAGCGCCGATCCACTCGGCTATGATCACGAGAATTAAAGCCAATATATGGAGCTTCCAATTTTTGATCGCCTCAATCATATAACTATCCCCCTATCTTAAATTGATCGTGCCTTTAAGTTGCCTGTATAAATTTGTCACAGGCAATTAAAGCAGATAAAGCTAAAAGTGCTGCTCCAAGCGGGAAGGCCTCTTCATCGGCCTTAAAGTACGGACTGTGCCACGGATGTATGGCATCGATGTTGGGATTGCCTACGCCCAGCCAAAAATAACACCCAGGGACCCTTTTTTGGTACAGCGCGAAATCCTCACCTCCCATCGAAGGAGTTGGCAGGATGATGCCGTCTTCGCCGAACACTTTTTGGGCTGCCCACAAAGCTATCTTCGTTGCCTCCGGATGATTTACGACGGGAGGAAGATCTCTGCGATAATTAAATTCGACCTTACACCCTAAGCTTGAGGCAGTATTTTCAACGGTTCTTTTCATCCAGTCTTCAATGGAATCGCGAAGGCCCTCATCAAAGGTACGCACTGTGCCGGTAAGCTTCACCTCATCCGGTATGACGTTGTTGGCGATACCTCCGTTGATGCTTCCAAAGCTAATGACAGCCGACTTTTGGGGATCGACGTTTCTGCTTACGATAGTTTGCAGGTTCATGACTATAGAAGAAGCACATACTATAGGATCAATTACCCTATGGGGATAGGCAGCGTGTCCTCCCTGCCCTCTAACGTTTATAAAGGTGGAGTCCACAGCTGCCATTAAAGGGCCTTCCTTTAATCCTACTTTGCCTACCGGTATCTCGGGATTGTTGTGCAAACCAAAGATCATGGAAACATTGGGGTTTTCGAGCACGCCATCATCGATCATGGCCTTTGCCCCCGCGTTTATCTCCTCTGCCGGCTGAAAGATAAATTTGACGCTTCCTTGAAGTTCATCTTTAAGAGAAGCTAAAATTTTTGCAGCTCCTAAGGCGCAAGTGACGTGTATATCATGGCCGCAAGCGTGCATCACTCCATCGTTTTTCGAGGCATAAGAAAGGCCCGTCATCTCTTTTACAGGCAGCGCATCCATGTCCGCCCTAAGCGCGACGGTTGGGTTTTCTTTTGCTCCTTTCAGTAGGGCGACCACACCTGTTTTGCCCACGTTTTCTTTAACTTCATAGCCCAATTCCTTCATATAAATGGCGATCTTCCTTGCCGTCTCGAACTCCTTGAAGCTAAGCTCGGGAAATTGATGGAAATCCCTTCGCAAAGCCCTTAGCTCCTCCGACATGGACTTGCTAAGTTTCGTCACTTCATCTGAATACATGCCAATTCCTCCTTGGTTACTCTTTGCCTGCCCGCAAGGCAAGCTCAGTCTTGGACATATAAAGGGGATGCCTCAGGCATATATCACGCACCTCTCGTTTAAAGCCGTGGATATTCGATTTGTTCACGTTTTCAAGCACCCTCACGACAAGTTCTGCCACCTCTTTGGTGTCACATTCGTCAAAACCCCTGCTGGTGACGGCGGCAAGCCCTATGCGGATTCCGCTGGTGACCGTCGGCTTTTCGGGATCGTAAGGTATCATGTTTTTGTTGACTGTTATGCCTACCTCTTCGAGCTTTTTTTCAGCCTGAGCGCCCGTCATCTTCTTGCTCCTTAGGTCTACAAGCATGAGGTGGTTGTCCGTGCCCCCTGAGACTATATCAAATCCGTTATTCTTTAGCACATCTGCCATTACCCTGGCGTTTTTTACGACCTGGGCACCGTAAGCCTTGAACTCTTCCGTCATGGCCAGCTTGAACGTCAGTGCCTTGGCAGCGATTATCTGAGGAATGGGCCCTCCCTGTATTCCTGGAAAGATGGCCTTGTCTATGCCTTGAGCAAATTCCTTTTTACACAATATGTTTCCCCCGCGTGCTCCTCGAAGGGTCTTAGTCGTAGTAAATGTCACAAAGTCGGCGTAAGGGACTGGGGAAGGATGGACTCCGCCGGCAACAAGCCCTGCTATGTGAGCCATGTCGACCATGAAATAAGCTCCAACCTTTTTTGCGATCTCAAAGAAGCGCTTAAAATCTATTATCCTGGAGTAAGCACTGGCCCCTGCGATTATTAGCTTTGGTTTTACCTCGCAGGCAATTCGTTCTACCTCGTCGTAATCTATTAACCCGGTTTCTTTATCTACGCCGTAGCTGTGGGACTCGAAAAACTTACCTGAGATGCTGACGGAAGCTCCGTGAGACAGATGCCCTCCGTGGCTTAGGTTCATGCCAAGTATTTTATCGCCGGGATTAAGCACTGCCATGAATACTGCAAGGTTTGCGTTGACGCCCGAATGGGGCTGTACGTTGGCATGCTCAGCCCCAAACAACTTTTTGGCACGCTCGATCGCGAGGCTTTCTACGACGTCGATGAACTGACAACCTCCGTGATAGCGCTTGCCAGGGTAGCCTTCGGCGTACTTGTTGGTCAGCAGCGACCCTTGAGCTTCAAGTATAACTTCGGGCACGAAATTTTCCGAGGCAATTAGCTCAATCGTCAGATTTTGTCGTTCCTTTTCCCCTTCTATTGCAGCAGCAAGTTCTGGATCCGCAAAATGGATAAGATCCAATGCAATTCCCCTCCTCTGTAAAACGAACAATTTCTATTAATATTAATATGATAAAAATCTTTTTAATTATTAGTTGTATGATAAGGGAAAAAACATGGCAGGTCAATCATAGAAAGGCATGGTAATTTATAATTATTACTTTCACAAGCAAAATACACTTTACTGTTAAATGATTTTAATTGCAATTGAAGTGAAATGCCATTATAATTAATATATTAACATGTAAATAAAATATACAAATAATCCATAATAACTAGTACTAGTATATGATAAAATATATTAACATGATAATGGTATATTAATATTATTAATTTAAATAGTTATTAAAACACAAATATAATCTAAGAATTATTATCACTGTATTCTCGATTCAAAGAAAGTATATGTTTAACTAACATTTTTTTTGCGCTGTCTAGGTCTTTATTTTTTAAACTATCAATAATGTCATAATGCATAACTGCAGAAAGCTCAATGTTCTGCTCCATTATAAGATCTTGCATCATGGCAAGTCTCAACTGATAGTAAAGATCACGGAGAATCCTATTACTCCATTTGCGGCCTGATTTTTCCCACAGGTATTTATGAAATGTTATATCGTATTCCGAAAATGCGCTTATTTTCTTCTCCATAGGCTCATCGGACCGCGCTGAGGCAACCATATCATCTACAATTTTTCGCAAATTGGAGAAATCCTCTTCGGTGAGCATGTCCTTTTTGATCAAAATTTCGAATACCCGCGATTCGATCATATATCTGATGTCGAGAATTTCCATCATATCGTCGTGATCGAAATTGGGTATAAAGGTGCCCTTTCTGGGCACATAGATCAATAAACCCTGGTTTTCCAGTTCCCTTAGAGCTTCGCGAACCGGTGCTCTGCTTATATTAAGCCGTTCAGCGATTTCGCTCTCCTCGACGTGCTGGCCTTTGTGATATTTGCCCGACCAAAGTATTTCTTCTCTTAAAAATTCGGCAACTTTTTGACTTAGGCTCTCGTGAGTAAAGTTTCTATTCTCCATCTTTCAAACTCTCCCTAATCTAAATTAAATTAATTATTGTCGATTGTCGTTTTTTACTCTCATTGTATATAATAGCATTTAATTGCAATAACCTCAATTGGTGGGCAACATCTCAATATTTTTAAAAATACAAAAACTTTGAAGGTTAAATTTGAACTCCATAAACATACCGGGGAAGCTTCTGCTTCCCCGGTATGTTTATTTTGCACTTAAAACAACCCCGTGATGTTTCCCTCTTCGTCTATGTCTATAAACTCTGCGGCAGGTTTTTTAGGAAGGCCCGGCATGGTCATTATGTTACCGCATATGACAACGACGAAGCCGGCTCCCGCAGACAGCCTCACTTCCCTGACCGCTAGCTTGTATCCTTTAGGCCTTCCAAGCTTTTGAGGGTCGTCGGATATGGATAGCTGGGTCTTCGCCATGCAGACGGGAAGACCGCCGAAGCCCTTTTCCTCCAGGTTTTTTATGGTTTTTAAAGCCTGAGAGGAGTATTCCACGTCGTCTGCTCCGTAAACTTTGGTCGCTATGGTCCTTATCTTTTCCGTAAGGGGAAGGTCTAACTCGTAGAGGGGTTTGTAGCTTTTTTCCTCTTTCGTAGCCTCAAGCACCTTCTTTGCCAGATCTATGCCTCCCTCTCCTCCCTTCTCCCATACCTCGGAAAGGGCTATCCTGGCGCCTCTTTCCTCCGTAGCCTTCATGACCATCTCTATCTCCCCATCGGTGTCGGAGTTGAACTTGTTTAA
>DGDP01000007.1:0-344 GCA_002385485.1 Acetomicrobium sp. UBA3949
CGAGGCGAAGATTATCGTTACTGGTTGCAAGAAGGTCTACGAAAGGCTGAATGCGGTTGAAGCCGGCCTTAAGGGTAAATCGCTGAAAGCTATTGACCCTGATCGCCTTTTTGACGACGTGAAGCTTGAGTTTGCAGACAAACCAGCCGGAAGTGGCCCTTACCTGGCTGAGGTCACAAGGGTATTGCTTATGCGCGGGTTTGACGCCTTAGCAAGTGCGAGGTGATGGAGATGAAAGCTCTATTTAAGATAAACAAAAAAGCCTACGAACTTGAATTTGCCCCTAACGCTAAACTACTTGACGTCTTGCGCGACAACGACTTTACGGAGGTAAAATGCGGCTG
>DGDP01000007.1:506-8525 GCA_002385485.1 Acetomicrobium sp. UBA3949
ACTCGTAAACTCCTGCATGATTTATGCTGCTTCCGTAGGCGAAAGAAAAATAACGACGGTCAAAGGCATAGGGTCTATTCACGAACCCCATCCGATACAAGAGGCTTTCGTCGAGGCAGGAGCAGTACAGTGTGGATTTTGCACTCCTGGCATGGTGCTTGCCACTTACGCTCTACTTCAAAGAAACCCTGATCCCACTGACGAAGAGATAAAGGAAGCCCTTGACGGAAATTTCTGCAGGTGCACGGGTTATGTGAAGATAATAGATGCCGTGAAACTTGCCGCGAGGAAGGTGAAGGAAAATGACTGATTATATCAACATTGGAAAAAATAAGGAGAAAGTCGATGCCCTGGCGCTCGCGGCGGGCGAACCGCTCTTTGCTGACGACTTTGCGCTTAAAGATCCCCTTCATATAGCTTTTCTGTACTCGCCCCACGCTCATGCGAAGATAAAAAGCATAGATACAGTCGAAGCCGAATCGATGCCCGGCGTTGCGCTGGTGTTGACCTACAAAAACACCCCAAGGGTGCTTTACACCTCCGCAGGCCAGTCACATCCGGAGCCTTCGCCCTACGACATGTACATGTTCGACGAAAAGGTGAGGTTCGTCGGCGACAGGGTGGCCCTGGTAGCAGCAGAAAGCGAAGAGATAGCGAAGGAAGCGGTGAAGAAAATCAAGGTGGAATATGAGATGCTTCCTGCCCTTTTCGATATTGAAGAGGCCGAAAAAGATGGAGCGCCCGTACTTCACGACGGAGAAGAACACGTCATGATACCTTCCGCCATATACAGGCCGGAGAAAAACCTTGCTGCCAGGATAGCCTTCTTATATGGCGATTCGCAGAAAGGATTTGAAGAGGCGGACTTCGTGCAGGAGGCAACTTACTATACCCATATCGCCTCCCACTGTGCCCTGGAGACGCACGTGACGAAGGCCACGTTTGATCACTACGGCAGACTGGTTCTCATTACCTCGACTCAGGTTCCCTTCCACGCCAGGAGGATAGTCTCCAACATATTGGGAATTCCTCTGGGCAAAATAAGGGTGATCAAGCCCCGCATTGGAGGCGGATTCGGGAGCAAGCAGGAAGTGCTGCTTGAGCCTTACGTGACATTGGTTGCATGGAGGACGAAGCGGCCGGCACAGATAGTAACCTCCAGAGAGGAGTACTTCGTATCGGGAAGGACGAGGCACGCCATGCGCTCCAGGATAAAGATGGGCGTCAAAAACGACGGCACAATCGTCGCCATGGAGATCGATGACCTCATGAACGCAGGAGCATACGGGCCCCATGGGCCTACCGTCCTGGCAAATACGGGCGCCAAGGTGCTTCCCCTCTTCAACAAAATAGAAAACGTCTCTTTCTACGCCGACTGTGTATACACCAATCTCCCCGTCGGCGGAGCTTATAGAGGCTACGGAGCCACCCAGGGATTTTTCGGGCTCAATCAACACATAGATCACATAACGAGGCTTCTCGGCATAGACATGGCCGAGTTCGTCAAGAAGTGGCACATAAAGACGGGCGAGACCTCCGAGGTCTTTAAAGCCATAGGCGAGGGCAAGACCGGACACGAGCAGGTCGTCACTTCCTGTAAACTTTCCGAGTGCATAGACGAGGCTGCACGAGTCATCGGGTGGAAGGAAAAGAGAGGGGTCAAAAGGAAAGAGGGCGACAAATGCTACGGCGTCGGAATGGCCGTGGCGACCCAGGGATCGGGCATTCCCCTGATAGACATGGGCGGCGCCCACATAAAGATGAACGAGGACGGCTCCTTTAACCTCTACGTTGGAGCCACAGATATAGGGACGGGCTCCGATACGGTGCTCGCCCAAATTGCGGCCGAAACATTAAAGGTGTCATCGGAGAAGATAATAGTGCTTTCTTCCGATACGGACCTCACGCCCTACGATGTGGGAGCCTATGCTTCTTCCACAACTTACGTATCGGGCAACGCCGTTAAAAGGTGCGCCCAAAAGGTGGCGGAGAGGATCATGGAAGTCGCTTCGGAGATGCTCGAATGCCCCAGGGAAGAGCTGACCCTGGGGGTGGAGGAAGTCTCTCACGTAAAAAGCGGCCGAAGCTTAAGCTTTAAAGACGTGTCTTACTATGCCTTTTATGCGAAAAACCAGTTTCAGATCGAGGAAAGCGCCTCCTTCGTCAGCCCCGTATCGCCCTTCCCATTCTGCACCACCTTCGCCGAAGTGGAAGTCGACATAAAGACAGGTGTCGTCAGACCTCTCAAGGTCGTTACGGCCATGGACTGCGGCAACGTCTTAAACCCGAAGCTTGCCGAGGGGCAGGTGGAAGGAGCAGTATTAAACGGCGTAAGCTTTTCTCTCTGCGAGGAGTACCTCTTTGACGAGAAGGGGAAGATGAAAAACCCCAGCTTCTGGGACTACAAGGTATATAAGACCACGGACTTGCCGGAGATCGTCACTATACTCGTGCCTTCTTTCGAGGAATACGGACCTTACGGGGCCAAATCTGTAGGAGAAGTGGCCATCAATACGCCGGGGCCTGCAATCGCTAACGCCATTTACGATGCCGTAGGAGTCAGGATGTACGATCTTCCCATGACGCCCGAGCGCGTCTTAAAGGCAATCAAGGAAAAGGGAGTAGGCTAAGGCAAAAGGGGTGTCCGCTGCGGGATGCCCCTTTGATTTTAAAAAGGATGGTGAAAATAATGGCGTATGATCCCGAACAGGCAGTATTTAAGCAGGAAGTGGAGGCTTTGACGAAGCCTGTTTTGACGATAGACGAGAAGCCGAAGTCCGTGTTTGAAACGCTTTATTACGCCCTCCAGCTAACCTTGGTAGATTTCAGCCCCTTCATTTGGGCTACGGCATTCGTGGCCATGGCGGGGCTTCCGGAAAGCGTTACGCCTTCCATGATAAGCTACTGCTTCATAGGCGTTTTCGTGGCGACCATGATACAGACCACCCTGGGAAACAGGCTTCCAGTGGTGCAGCTTCCTTCCGTTCCCATATTCATAAACATGGCTTCCATAGCCAAAACTTATCCCTACGGGCTCACCACCGCCTGGGGAGCTGCCTTTGCTGGCGGTATTATCGAGGGACTTTTCGGAGCATCCAGAGTACTCACGGTTTTAAGGAAATTCATGCCACCAGTCGTTGTGGGATTGGTAGTAGCCACCATCGGTTTTGTCATCACTCGCATATCGCTTTCTTGGGTATTTGCCATTCCGAATGCCCTTCATTTGTCGCTTGGTATAATAAGTTTTCTCTTTGCCCTCTTTTTGCGGTTTAAACTTAAGGGCTTGATCTCCAGGGGCTTTGTGCTCATCTCAATTCTTATTGTGGGTATAATTGGCGGAACGGTTCTGGGTATATTCGATTGGGGAAGCGTTGCCCGCGCAGGATGGGTGAGCCTTCCAAAGCTTTTTCCCTTCAAGGGCTACGACGGTGCGACATCGCCTTTGATAATAAGTTTTTCCGCTATTTTATTGGTGCTAACGGGATATGCATGCTCCATGTTTGAGTCCATAGGGGATTATGCTGCCATATGTACCGCAGCGGCCGAGCCTTACAAGGTAAAACATATGAACAGGGGAATAGCTGCCGAGGGCTTTTCCTGCGCTTTGTGTTCCCTTTTCGGAGGCCTTCCTGTCACCAGCGCAAGCCAGAACGCCGGTATCATAGCTTCAACGGGGATCGCAAGCAGGGTAGTCACGCAAACTGCGGCTTTTATATTCCTTCTTTACGGGCTGTGTCCCAAGTTTACCACGATCCTGGCTGCGATCCCAAAGTCGGTCATAGGCGGAGCCTTTATAATAAGCGCGGGTTTGATACTGCTTTCTGGCATTAACACCGTCATGTCCGATGTCAAAAACAACTTCGGTAACATGATCGTAGCTGGAGTTACCCTTGGGATCTCCGTCATGATGCCCTACTATTTAAATTTGGACAGGGGCGCCTGGCTTGGGACTTTGCATCCCTTCGTGAAACTTTACCTAACGAACAACGTATTTTTGGCCGTCACTGTGGGCATTGTGAGCAATTTGCTTATAAATTACGTGTTTTATAATAAAAACCAATAATCCGGTTGGATGAGGGGAGATGTTGCCCTTTGGTTGAAAAATTAAAGGTTACGCCGACGGAAAAAGAATTCAGGGATGTTGTCGGAAAGCCCGTCGTCAGGGTAGATGCCTGGGATAAGGTTATGGGGAAGGCAGAGTACATAGATGACTGCTCAATCCCTGGTTGTTGGTACGGAGGCACTGTGAGAAGCGACGTACCTCACGGAAGGATCGTTGGTATCAGGCAGGATCCCTCCTTTGACTGGTCGAAGGTGGTCTTTGTGACGGCAAAAGACCTTCCGGGCCCGAATGAGGTGGCCATGGTAAGGCGTGACATGCCCGTATTGGCAGAGGATATAGTAAATTACGTATCGGAACCTATAGCGCTCGTTGCTGCCCCTACAAAGGTACTCCTCAAGGCTGCACTAAAGGCCGTAAAGGTTGAAATCGAACCACTGGAGCCTGTTCTTTCCATCGAGGAGGCCCTTGAGGGCAAAAACGTGATTTGGGGCAATGACAATGTCCTTGCCAAGTTCGAAGTAAAAAGAGGAGACGTCGACGAGGCATTTAAAGAAGCAGATATCATCATTGAAGAAACTTACAGGACGGGCCATCAGGAGCAGCTTTACCTGGAACCCCA
Source organism: Acetomicrobium sp. UBA3949 (assembly GCA_002385485.1). Classification (GTDB taxonomy): domain Bacteria; phylum Synergistota; class Synergistia; order Synergistales; family Acetomicrobiaceae; genus Acetomicrobium. Next base: position 5,189 of record DGDP01000007.1, read on the forward strand.
GGGGATGGTGGCCCTTCCCCGCGACGATGGAGGCGTGGAGGTAGTAGGTTCGCTTCAGTGTCCTTACTATATACATGGCGCCATGACGCATGCTTTAAACCTCCCGCCCGATAAGGTCATCATAAAGCAGGCCGTTACGGGCGGAGGCTTTGGCGGAAAGGAAGATTTTCCTTCCCTTCTTGCGATACACGCAGCCGTGCTGGCCTTGAAGGTCAAAAGGCCCGTGAAGATCATCTACGACAGGGCTGAAGATATGGTCTCGACCATCAAGAGGCATCCTTCCAGGATAAGGCACAGAACGGGAGTAAAAAAGGACGGCACGATAGTCGCCCAGGACATAGACTTAGTCTTGGACGGAGGGGCTTATACGACCTTGAGCATCGTAGTGCTTCAAAGGTCACTGCTTCACGCTACGGGCTGCTACCAGATACCAAACGCGCGAATCCTTGCTAGGGCCGTGGCCACAAATACCCCGCCAAATGGTGCCTTCAGGGGCTTTGGCGCGCCTCAAAGCATATTTGCCATGGAAAGGCAGATGGATAAAATCGCAAGGACGCTTGGCTTAAGTCCTGTAGAAGTGCGGCGTAAAAACCTGTTAAAGAGCGGAGATGCCTTTCCCTTCGGTCAAAGGGTCGAAGACGACGGTGCAAGATTAGTCTTTGAACGTGCCTTGGCGATCTCGGAATACGAAAGAAAGAGGGCCGAGTATTCAAAAGATCAGGGCCCGAAAAAACGTGGCATCGGCGTGTCGCTTTTCCTTCACGGAGGTGGATTTACTGGAGCGGGAGAGCAGAAGATCAACGGAAAAAATAAAGCTTTTTGTGGCGAGGGAGTCAGTCGAACTTCACGTGAGCAACGTCGAGATGGGGCAAGGCGCAGCGACGGTGCTCACTCAAATAGCAGCTCAGGGCCTTCAAATTCCCTTAGAGAAGGTGAAGTACTGCCAGCCCGATACGTCCAAGGCCCCTGACAGCGGTCCGACAGTCGCCTCTCGCACCACTATGATAGTGGGAAAGATCGTGCTTCGTGGGACAGAAAAGCTAATTATGCAGCTCAAGGAGTACGTATCCAGGCATTTTGACGTCTCCCTTGAGGATATAACCTATTCAAGGGGAACATTTTTTGAAAACGGTACTCCCCTAGCTGACTTTTTTGAAATAGCCCGACGGATCGAGGAAGAAAGGGGACCGCTTGAAGTCATAGGCGATTACGTCCATCCCCCGGAGCTTAACTGGGACGACGAGAAATGTCAGGGGGACGCATACCAGGGTTACGCCTGGGGAGCAAGCGTCTTAGAAGTGGAAGTGGACACCGATACCTGGGAAGTGAGGCCCTTGCGAGACACCGTTGTCGTTGATGTCGGCACTGCCATAAATCCCTTGCTCGCCCTTGGTCAGGTAGAAGGCGGAAGCCTCCAGGGATTAGGATACGGTTATTTAGAGGTCATAGAGATGGAAGGTGGCAGATACAGGAACAACAGGCTTGCCAACTACGCCATCCCTACCAGCGTCGATTGCCCCGACTTCTTCGTGGAACTTATGGAAATTCCCTGCAGCAGGGGAGCCTTTGGGGCAAAGGGATTGGGCGAAATGCCTTTAAGCGGGGGAGGACCTGCGGTGGCATCAGCCATTGAGCACGCCACAGGACTTTTCCCCACCAGGCTTCCCGTGACGGGGGAGATTTTGACTTCGCTCGAGCAAGAAGGGGATGAAAAACGATCATGAAGTTACGGTTTACTTTAAACGGACAGGAAGTTACGGCCGAGGCTTCTCCCCTGGACCGACTGCTTGACGTCTTGAGGGAGCAGCTTGGGTATGTTGGCACCAAAGAAGGCTGCGGAGAGGGAGAGTGCGGAGCCTGTTCGGTGATTTTAAACGGAAAACTCGTGAACTCCTGCCTGGTTCCAGCTCTGCAGGTGCGGGGCGGGGATGTGCTCACCATAGAAGGATTGGACGGCGAGGAAGACGCGCTTCAGAAGGCCTTCGTCGAGGAAGGGGCGGTACAGTGCGGATTCTGTATTCCGGGGATGGTCTTGGCAGCACGGGCTCTTTTAAGCGCAAACCCCAATCCAACCAGAGAGGAGATAAAATGGGCCCTGGCGGGAAACCTCTGTCGATGCACAGGTTACGAACGGATATTTCGCGCCGTAGACAAAGCGGCGGCCGAAGGCTACGGCAGAAAGATTGCTGCTGAAAAGGGCAGAAGGGATAATGTGTCCGAGAAATCTGTAAAGCTTCAGGGAAGCGAGCCCTCCCGGGTATTTTTGCCCGACGATCTGGAGGAGGCCTTGGAAATTCTGGAAAGATACCCGGACGTGACCTTGTTGTCGGGTTGTACCGATTTTTACCCCGACCTTAAGAAGGGAAAGCCCGAGCCCAAGAGGGTGATGGACATTTGGAATTTGAAGGAGCTAAAGGGGATAAAGCTCGAAGAGGGTTACATGGAGATCGGAAGCGGCACGACCTTTTCCGAGGTTGCCTCTTCGGATTTGGTGAAAGAGCATTTTCCCGCCCTGGCTTATCTTTCGACTTTAATTGGAGCCGTGGCCATACAAAATAGGGCCACAATCGGAGGAAATCTCGTCAACGGATCAGCCGCTGCCGACAGTCCGCCCCTGCTTTTCGTCCTTGGCGCAATAGCAGTGCTTCAAAGCAAAAGGGGAGTGCGCGAAATTCCCGTGACGGAGCTTTACAGCGGCTACAGAAAGACTGTTTTAAGGCCCGATGAGTTGCTTAAAAGCGTAAAAATACCCCTTCCTTCGGTGAAGTCGCGCCAATTTTTCTACAAAAGAGGTTCCAGGCTTGCTTTAACCATTTCAAGGCTTTCCGTGGCCGGGTTTATCGAGCTCAACGGCGAGGCAGTAGGTGACATCCGCTTAGCGGCGGGAAGCATGTCGCCCGTCCCGATCTTTTTGACTGAGACGGAAAAATATCTCAGGGGAAAGAAACTAACAGAGGAAGTCATCGACGAAGCCCGCCTCATTGCAAGCGAAGAAGTCTCCCCTAGGACTTCGAAGGACTACAGAAAGCGCGTCACGGGCAGATTGGTATCGCGATTCTTAAAGGAGGCAAGATCATGAGCTGCGACGATAGAGCTTTACTTAACAGGCTTATCGACGTAATCGAGAACGACATTTTACCCCAGACTAGAAAATGCGTCCCCCTAGGCCATAAGGTCTTTGGCGGCGCCGTACTTAAAGCAGACGATCTTTCCCTCGTGGTTGCGGCCACAAATCACGAGGGAGAAAACCCCATATTTCACGGCGAGATATATACGATATTGAAGTTTTTTGAGCTTGAAGACCACCCAAAGCCTGTCTCTTATACACATCTCCGAA
>DGDP01000021.1 GCA_002385485.1 Acetomicrobium sp. UBA3949
TACACACTATAATGGACAGTACTTAAAAGTCGTATGGCTGCGCTGTTCTTTCTGATAATAATTTGATAATATATTCAGCTTACTCCTGTGCCCGCTGATAACCAGTTATCCGTTGAAGGGCTAATATTTCTGAACAACTCTGTTTTTTCATTGAGCACTGACAGAAGTCCCTTCCAGAATTAAAGTCTTTTTAGGTGCCGTTCGGCCAAATCTTTCTTAACATCAACGGTTGCCCTCACTTCCTCGCTGGGCCCAGCGATTATGCTAAAAAGAGGCGCTACAGGAGAATCTCCTATTTTAACTGCCTCAATCTTTAATATATACCAATTCATATCCGCCGGCGTAACTTCATTAAGCCATTTAATGACGCGAATATGTTCTATTTCAAATAACGTGGAAGACTTCCGGTAGCAAGAACCCTATCATCATCCTGACGTAAGCTTCTACGTTTCTGAGGCCAAAGTATAGACGCTCTTTAACATCTTTACCTTCGGTAGAGGCGTTGGTGGTCTTATTGTCGAAGTAATTTAAGATTGGCTCACGCCATCTTTTAAGTGTATTTGACACCTTTTGGACTTTATGTATCTGAAGTCTTAGGAATCCCAAAGCTTTATTTAACATCACCTTAAATCGCTTTTACTTGATTTTCATATGTTTTCTCAAATTACTCTGGCTTTTGTAGCTAAGCATCAAAAACAGCCTAGTGGGATTGCAAAGACCTCAATATACTTAAAGATTTCGGAACTAGCTTCCATCCTGATTTTAAACCTGCAATGGTTCACAAAATTCTGCCTTCAAGATCTTAACGAGACTCTCCCTTGCAAAATTTCTTAAAGCAGTTTCATTTATGGTTCAATGACCCACTATTACATTACCTTGAATGAGGTCCTTCATTTATAATGACCTCCTGCTATTATCCTCAAAAAGAGGTGGTGAATATAATCCTAAAAACTCGGATATCTCAACTGAGAACCACATTAAATAGTGGACGTGTAATACGATAAGCTATTCCTCTATAAAATAATCGTATTCTACTTTCTTTATTTGGTAGGTCATTGTTGTAGATACCCCTATATTGTATTCGATCATAAAATCAACTAACATCTGCCCGTCAATGAGAACAATCTTCTTTGGTACGTTCGACGTATATTCCCGGGCTTCATTAGTGAACGATGAGGTCGTTATAAATACACCTTTGTGAGCTCTTCTCCCATCAAGGGCTCCCACGAACCTTTGCAATTCCGGACGTCCGACAGAACCTTCCCAGCGTTTTGCCTGGATGTAGATTACGTCAAGACCAAGGCGATCTTCGTTGATTATCCCGTCAATGCCACTATCACCAGTCCGCCCCACAGCTTGTGCTGCCTCTTTGAACGTTCCACCGTAGCCCATCGTAACAAGCAGTTCTACGACCAACCGCTCAAAGAATTCAGGCGAAGTTTTTTGGATCTGATCAAGAAGCTCACTTGCAAGTTCCTGCTTCAGCTCTTCATATGTGGCAGCGAGAATTTCTTCTGGCGTCTCGCTAATTTCCTTTGGAAAATCAACAACAATCCCTTCGCCTGTTTCCGTTCCAAACTTGAACTCTCGAAATTCTTTATATTGACTCAAAAACTGAACGTCAATACGGGTAGGTTTCTGTTTAAGCACTTCAATGCCTCGATCGGTGATTCGAATGTACCCTCTGCGTGTTGATTCGAGAAGTCCCGCCTTTTTCATATAAGTACGTGCCCATCCAACGCGATTATCAAATACTAGCTGCTTGCCGCTTGGAAGAGGGGTTTGACGCTCCTTCGGCGTGAGATCAAATTGCTTAGCTAAGATTTCGATAACATCACGCATATAATGCTCCTGTCGGTCTCCTACTAATTTCAAAAGAGGAAGCATAATTTCTTGATAGCTGGGAATACCCATTGCTCATCCCCTCCTTTTTAATTCAATCATAAAGACTTGTCCTCAACAAAACGCCCTTAACTTTTTCCTAAACAATGGGCTATAAACTATTATTGAGGTCAAAACCTTCAAATGTCCAAATGTGCTTAGAGTGATACCGAAAATGTTTTGCATGCAATATAGATCTTATATTTTTATGTACGTATAATTTGTTCCATCTGTTCGTTGACTTAATATCATGCTAGTTGGTAGTAATGTAAATCGCTACCGCAATTTATTTTTCTTTGCCTTTCGCACAACCATACATTTCTGCTCATGCCTTTATTTGTAGCTAAATTTCACAATCTCTGAACACTGCATAATTTCCATATACCTTTCATGCAGCGCAAACAATGTCTATCTCCAATACACTTTTTATGCCTTCATGCTCATGAGTTAGTTGTAATTTACAATTACGCGCAACTAATGTCAAGGTGATATAAAAAAGCGGTAAAAGAGCATCAGAATTGAATTTCATCTTTAGCATAATAAGAGATATTCGTTCCTGCCAAATGTTTTTATGACTTTTTAATCTATCCCATACCACAACTGGCGGAATCCTAAAGCCATCAAACAACCACTCGACTTTATCAGCTAACCCCAAAAATTTCCCCCCGTTATGGGATAGTCAAAAGAATAACGTGCAAAGTTGTCCCTGTGCCTTCGGTTATAGTCGTTTTATTAGGCACACTTTACTGTTGTTTCTGCACATTAATGGCATTTATTATTCCTGCCAAGGCATCGAGGCGAGCCAGAGGGTCTTGTATCGTTTGAGCGACCTTTAAGCTTTCATCGAGCTTTCCTGCCCTGGCCATAGTTATTGCTACCTCGGATAACGTATTTGACTTAATTCTGGCATCCGAAACCTTTTGGACAATTTGCAGCGCTTGGTCGAACTGTCCTACCCTTGCTAATCCTATGGCTATTTCTGTCGTTGCCCATGATTGCAAATCTCTATCGCTAATTTTCTGTGAAAACTGCAAAGCTATGTTAAAAGTTGCTAGGACACGATCAGTCTGGCCCGCTTTTGCCATCGATTGAGCAATTTTTATAAGAGCCCTAATAAGCTCGTCTTCACCTGCCTGAGGCGTTTGGAGGGCTTCTTTGTAGGTTTTATCCAATTCAGCTTGCGCAGCGACATGGGCAAAGGGTGCGAAGTAGTCCCCTGACAAGGGTTGCACCTCGGCCTTGGCTTGTTTTAAAAGTTCCTTTACGACATTAGAAGGAATGGCGATGCTGACGACCTGTCCGTCTCCGATGGAGTAAACATCGGCCACCCCAACGACTTCGGCTTTCTTGTTAAAAACCGGTGCGCCAATGCTTTCCTTCGCAACAGGTGCCGTAATTTGCAATGCCCTAATTCCGCCTTTTAATTCCCTAACGGCACTGACGATACCGGTGCTTATCTGGCCTGCTGCAGACGGCTGCGAAGCAATGACGCAAATAGCCTCGCCCAGCTTGACTTTATCGGAATCCCCAAGGGAAACAAAGGGCAAGTTATTCCCTTTATCTTGCATTATATCCGGGCAATCGCACAATAACGCGCGTCCTTTCACCTTGTTTGCTTTCGATATCGACCCTACCTTTATGAAGTTCAACGATTCTTTTAACGATGGGCAATCCCAAACCTGACCCTCCATAATCTAGGGATCTCGATTTCTCGACCCTGTAAAACTGATCAAACACCTTGGGCAGGTCTTCTTCCGGCACTCCCGGACCGGTATTTTCAATAATTACTGCAGCTTCTGCGACATATCGTTCGGCTCTTATCACTATCTGCCCGCCATCTTCGTTATATTTGATTGCATTGTTTAAAAGATTGGAGAAGGCACGTCGTAATTTCTCCTCGTCGCCCTTGACCCATAAATTTTCAGGGAGGTGGACCTCCATCATGATGTTGCGTGCGTCGGATAAAAGTCGGTAATCCTCTATTAAAGCGGAAAGCAATTCGGTTAAATGGACCGGCTTTAAATCGAGGCCGGAAAGCGTTTCCAGTGACGACATGTCGAGGAGATCCTTGACCAACCGCTCCATTCGCAACACTTGATCGTTCAATCTGAGAAGATTATCTCTTACCGAAGGGGAAAGGCTTTCCATATCCGAAGAGCAAATTTCGCCGATGGCCAATCTTATGGTAGCAAGCGGGGTTTTAAGCTCATGAGAAGTATCGAAAAGAAAGTTTCTCTGTCTCATGAAAGAATACTGCAATCGGTCGAGCATCTGGTTTATCGTCACCGCCAGATCGTTAAATTCATCCCCCTGTTCATTTACAGGAAGCCGCTGCTCCAGATTCTTTTCGCTTATATCTCGTGCCAAATCTTTCATTTGACCTATGGGTTTTAGTATCTTGCCCGTTACGAAGCGACTGATGAGGATCAAAATTAAAACAGAAAAAAGGAGGCCCAGCGGAATACCCCAAACCAGCTCTCTTATCTCCTCTTCAACCTTTCCTAAGGAACGACCGACTTGAACGATGTAATTTTTATCGCCTGAGGAGATCGGAAAGGCCTTAAGCCTGAACGCTTCGACTTTACTTTTACCGGAGGCATCGTTTACGGCTACGTGTCTTATGGTGACAGCAGAGTTTGGCTTTACCGAAGGAAGCCTGACAAAGTCGGCCATGTTCGAGCGAAAGATGACTTCGCTGTCCTGTCGATCGTAAATCACGATCCAATACCCGTCATCTATATGCGAATTGAGCTGTCCTTTTGTGTGTTCTAACAACTCTACAACCTTATAAGCTTCCTCCTCAAGCATGGAATCTAAAAGCCTGAACGATTGTTCTACAAACTCATAAAACACTACGCCGGAGAAGAGAAAGCCTGATACCAAACCTGTTCCAACGATGAGAAGCATAATCCTTCTTCTTACGGTCATTGTTCACCATCTTCGATCATATAACCAACGCTACGTACGGTCTGAATGATTTTATCGTTCCCCGCATCACCGATTTTACGGCGCAAATTTTTAATATGGACATCTATAAAATTAGACATGGTAAAGGGATCAAAGGCATCTCCCCATACATGTTCGGCCAAACTAAAACGCGATACGACCCTGTTTTTGTTGTAAAGCAGAAATTCGAGGATTGAAAATTCTTTTTGGGTGAGATCAATCGGCTCTCCATTTCTCGTGACCTTGCGGCTTACAGTGTCTAATCTTAGTCCTTTAACATCCAAAATCGCGCTATGCTGGCCACCGGATCTCCTCAACAACGCGCGCACGCGAGCAAGCAATTCGTCGATAGAAAAAGGTTTTGCCAGATAGTCATCAGCTCCGAGATTAAGCCCTTTGACCTTGTCC
>DGDP01000039.1 GCA_002385485.1 Acetomicrobium sp. UBA3949
ATACCCCAGCAAAAGGTCCTTCTTCGATTCCGCTTGCGTCCTAGGCATATATGTCCAATCCCTCGTGTTCGTCCTCTATTACCTCTGCATCCTCAGCATTTGGTGCCCGTTTTTCTTTGTTCTCCTTGCTTTTACGGCGCCGGCCGCCACCATCTTCGGACCTCCTGTTGTTGACCCCTAATTTATTCGCACCGGATGTATTTTCTTTGCGCTTCACCTGCTCCTGTTCTCGCACAGATTCTTCTACGGCCTCCTGTCTCATTGCAAACTGAGATGCCGAAGAGGCCGCATCTTTTGACAAATGCGCTTCCTGCCCCGTCCTTAACATAGCTATTTGCCACTGAATCGGTCGCAACATGACCCATCACCACATTATGAATAGGAAGTGAACTTTATCTCTCCTTTATCAAAGTAAAATATCACGTAGTACATCTTTTCTCTAACAATGTAGCTAATGCCTCTCATATTGATGGTAACGCCAGGATAGCAGGAACCTTTAACCTTTACCCTACATACCTCTGTTGCCTTGGCCATCTCTTGCTCCAATTTCTTCTTCTCTGTTCTGTAAAATTCTATATTTGACTGAAGTTGCAGCTTTGCCTTGGATAACTGCAACATGAGCGCTTTTTTTGATTGGTCTATCCTGCCTTGCATCTCCAACCTTTTGATGTAGTTCAAATTGCTCTCGACGCTGGTGAGCTTTCCCTCCAAATCCTCAAGGGTTCTGGCCACATTTTTTAACTCCTGCTGGACCGTAGGCGACACCCCTACCTGGATCTCCGTCTTGGTTCCTATATCGTTCCCAAGAGTGATGCAGGATACCTCAAAACCGGCCGAGCAGCTGCCACCGACAATCACGCCTTTTCTGCCGCCCATGACTGAGATTCTCTCGGTAGCCATCACGGTACTGTGCATTATGGACCTTTCGACTATTACGTTGCTGTTGCTCCTGACGTTAGACTGATCAATGAATAAAGCCATGACGTCGGATTCCGCTTCGACGTAAGCCTTTCCCATACCCCTTATGCCGCCTCGTATCAATATTTTGCCTCCGGCACGCAATGTAGCGGCTTCGACCACCCCTCCGACCTGGATATCCGAGCCGGCAACCACGGTAAAGCCATCCCGCACCGAACCCTTAACGATGACACCGCCAATGAAATTTATATTACCCACGCTGTAGTCTACGTCGCCGTCAACTTCATACACAGGCAAGACGTGTAACTTTCCGTCTTTTACGACTAAATTACCATCAATGGCCGCTATTAACTTCAGCCCGTCTTCCGTGATTTCGGTATTATTGCCCTTTGGCAAATTCCTGTCCTTGGCCTGCCGGGCCTTTATGGGTTTCCCCAAAACGCTTATGCCATCCCGCCCCTCTTTGAGAGGTATTTTCTCGGCCAGTTCCTGACCCTTAAACACATTTATGACGGCACCAAGCTCGCGCAAATCTACCCTCGAGACGCTGGGGTCTTCGATCTTTGGCTTCAACCTTTCAATATCTATCTTAACCTTTATTTCAGCATCCTCGCCATCAATCGGCTCAATTCCTTCCGCAACGACTATTCTCTGATGCGCTATTTTCTCGGCGCAGATTTTTTCGATGACATCTTTTTTTAAGCCAAAGGTTATGCCTCTCTTTCTCAATTCTTCCTCGATATCCTGTGGAGAGGGCCATGCCGACTCGTCAAGGGGCGGAATTATGTGAACCGAGGCGGCAAGGCCGTCTTCCGAAATTTCCACCTCTATGGTAGCCTCTTTGGCGCTCACGGGCACTTCGTCGGAAATTTTTATAACCTCGCCCCTGCGTTCTTTAATTATTTCATCGATCAATGTTTCGTCGACTTCAATACCTCTACGCTTGAGAAGGCTCATTATCTCTATAACACTAACCTCGGTTTCCAATTCTACCTCGAGATACACTCCGTCTTCCCGCACATATATGGAAAAAGGACGAGAGCTCACATGATTCACCCCGCGTATCTTCTGTATTTATTTCCCCAACAAGGTTTTAAGCATGGCTAAAGCTTTCCCGTGGATCTGAGATACCCTGGATTCGGTAACGCCCAAGACCTCTCCTATTTCTTTAAAGGTAAGCCCTTCATAGTAATATAGCGACAAAACCAGCTGTTCCCTTTCCTCCAGCTTTTCCAGTGCCCCTTTTAATGCGTCGCAATCCTCCATCGCCTCCATATACTCCTCCGGGGTTGGCGATGTGTCGGGAATGAGGGCGCTCCTTTCCACATCACCCTCATCTAAAGAGATCACCTCGTCGAGGGAAATCACGTAGCTCCGACTCATCAATTCATAAAGCCATCTTAATTCTTTTTCGTCCATCTGGAGCTTTTCCATTAGCATCTCTTCGTTTGCCTTAAGACCTTGTTCGTTCATCTCCGCTATAGCTTTTTCCAAACGTTGTATTTTATCTCTAGCCCCTCTGGACAGCCAATCATACCTCCTTAGTTCATCTAAAACAGCTCCTCTGATGCGAGAAAAGGCAAAAGTGTTAAATGATACTCCACGAGAAGGATCGTACCTGTCTATGGCATCGAGCAATCCCATCGCACCAAAACTCAAAAGATCGTCCTGGCTCAAGCCAGGGGGAATGACAATCGACATCCTTCCCACAACATAGCGAACTAAAGGAAGATATAACCAAACTATCTCCTCTTTGATGGCTTCCGACCGAGTATCGACATATTTTCGCCAAATCTCGTCCAAAACGTCCTTCGTAGGCTTCTTGCCCAAAATTGCTACCTCCTAAAAACCAGGTATAAAAACAATACAACAAAAAGAATAATAGACACAAAAATATAATAGTTTGCCCTTTTCGGTAGCTCTCTCTCGTCGGCAATAACACTTACTTTAAGTTCGCCGGAACTTTTAAAAATCCCTTCTATATCGTCTGAAATATGAAGACGCACTAAATATTCTCCGCTTGGAAGCTGCTGAAGAGATTTCACCTTAAACTTAGGGTTAACATCGTTTTTCGCAAACAATCTGTTCATAAACTTTCCCAAGGGATTGTTAGATGTTATTGCTACTTCAACCATATCGCCCTCTTGTAAATCTGCTACAGGCTTCCCTTTCACTGCGTCTAATCTTGGCACGCATGCCAACGATATACTTTGGAATCCAACGTTTGCTTCTTCCTGTTGTTTCTCTTCTAAATCTGGCTCTTCTTCAGTTTTTTTTCCAAGAGGAGATAACATATATCTTATTTCATTAAATTTTTCAACATTTATTTCGACAACCGTATCGAATCTTAGAATATCTCCTATCTCCCTCGTGATGTTCCTTTGGACCTCTTCCACATTGATGTGTGACGTAAAGAGCTTATTCAAAGTAGTATGAGGGAAGAGTCTGTCTATTATTTTATCAAATTGCCGCTTGGCATAATTATCATGAACATCTTTTCTTGATATAATATATGAATAAACTGATTCCCATGTTGCTTTAACATCAAAATCCTCAGGCAAATCCTTGGAACCAATCCAGCTTTCGTAGGCTAATATCTCTCCAGTCACACCTCTGGCCACCAAGCAAAAAACGCCGTTTAACTCTCCCTTCCTTCGAGGTTGAAGTTTTCCTTTAATTGCTACATATGAAGGTGCCACTTCTTTGATAATTTCGATAACCTTTTGTATATTGCCTTCGCTTTGAACAAATATTGATTTGATTTCTTCTGCGGAAACCCCTGTTTGATTTGAAAGAAGCTGGATCAATGTTTCGTTAGGTAGCTTTTCATTGCCTTCTATTCCTTCTATTTTTTGGCTTTTTTCGAGATCGCCCACTACTTACCAGCTCCTCCCAACCCGTTAAATTTTTTTTACTTCAGACCCTATCACCTTTACTACCATGATCCAGTTATCTGTATAAAACTCGACGCTACGCCCTTTATTTCCGCCAACGTCATAAGCGACCAATGGTATGCCGAAATTGCTAAGCATCTTCTTGGTCGCCTCGATGTTGCGCTCGCCAATTGCCAAAAAGGAACCTGAATTCTTCCCCGGGATTGAAAACATCTGGGCACCTCCGGCCATTTTAGCCTTTAGCCTGGACTTCAAGGCTCCCAGGGCGATCAATTCCTCGATTAATTTGGGAACGGCCGTATCGGCGTACTTGCCAAATTTTTTCACTTCCCTGCCCTCATGATTCTCGGGCAACATTATATGACTCATTCCTGCGACCTTCGCAATTTCATCATATATTACAAGCCCGAGGCAGGACCCCAAACCCAGGGAAGTCAATATAACAGGGTGCTTTGCAACGACAATTTCTCCCATTCCTACGTGATAAACTTCAGCCATGTTTTAAAGCACCCCCAGTTTGGAAAGAAGTATGGACAAACTCTGGGGATCCGGCAAAAGCATCACATGGCCATTCATGGGAGTTTCGTAATCCGTGATTCTAAGATTCGTCTCCGAGACTATAGCAACATCCCCTACCATGCCATAGTAAGCAGCCAACAGGTCGAGTATGGCCCCCAACATATCGTGAACAATGGCCGGGACGGTGACGGGCAACGAACAATTGATCATAGAGCTGATGGCATTTAAAAAAGAACTTAAAACAATATTTCCTACTTCCAGCAATAAACTGTCTGCAACTTCGTTCAACTGTTCAACCGATATATTTCCCAAATTCTTTTTAGCCAACACCTTCACAAGTTGACTGGAGACTTCTTCGTTCATGATCCACAGCATGTTGCCCGATATCTCTCCCTCGAACCGAAGATAAACGGCGCAAACCAATTCCGTAGGAGATGCATATCTGTCGGAAATATTGTATATTGATACCAATTCAGCTTTAGGAACATCCATGGTAACAGCAGACCCTAAAAGCTGCGACAAAGCAGTAGCTGCATTACCCGCTCCAATATTGACTGTTTCTCTTATAACATCAAGATGAAAAGAGCTCAGACCTTCCAGCTCGTTGTACTCCATCCCCGCATCTCCCGCTTATCCGCTACCAATTTCCGACACCGGCAACGTCCAATATCAACGCCACCTTGCCATCTCCCAAAATAGTAGCTCCGGCCATACCGCGCACCTTTGAGAGCAACTTTCCCAGTGGTTTTATAACTATATCCTGCTGTCCTATTAATTCATCCACAATAAGACCGCGGCGTTTGCCGCTGGCCCCAACGCGGACAACGACAACGGGGAACTCTTCCTTGTCATCTAATTCTCCGGGGTAATTTAATAACGTCTTTAAATTATGAAGGGACAATATCTCCCCCCTTACGGTAGTTACCAAAGAACCGTGAACGTACTTTGTATCGCTTTTATCGACCAATAATGTCTCTTCGACATTCTCTAAGGATATGGCGTAAGTTTCGTCTCCTATTCGAATCAAAAGGGCAAGGACAATGGCGAGGGTCAGAGGAAGTTTGATCGTCACTTTAGTGCCTTCATCTACCTTTGAAGTGATATGGAATTGCCCTCCAAGGGACTCCACTTTATTCTTAACCACGTCCATTCCGACTCCCCGTCCGGAAAGATCCGTTATCTTTTCTGAAGTGCTGAACCCGGGAAGACACACAAGCGCCAGCGCTTCATCGTCCGGCATAAATTCAGCCTCCTCTTTTGTTATAAGGCCCCTCTCCACGGCTTTCTTTTTTATTACCCCGGGGTCAATGCCTCGACCGTCGTCCATCACTTCTATTAGCACACTATTGCCCTCTTGAAATGCCGCTATCGTGATGGAACCCTTGCGTGGTTTTCCTTTGGAGATTCTTTCCTGTGGCGTCTCTATACCGTGATCCAAAGCATTTCGCAGAAGATGGATCATGGGATCTCCGATCTCATCTATTACCGTCCTGTCGAGTTCCGTTTCGCTGCCTTCTATGAACAACTCCGCTTCCTTTCCCAGGTTCCTACACAGATCGCGAACCATTCGGGGAAATCTGTCGAATACGTAGGCAACCGGGACCATCCTCAACTTCGTAACTATTTCCTGAATTTCCGTCGATATCCTGCCAAGCTGCAATAAAGGTTCCTCGAACTCGCTCAGTCCCGCTTCTGCAGCCAACCGCTCGATACGTGCCCTTCCAATGACTAATTCGCCTACTAAATTCATAAGTTTATCCAGTCTGCCTATATCGACCCTGACGGTCGTAGTCTGTTGCTTTTTTATGGAATTCAAACTTTCGTAAATTCCATTCATCTTCACATCATCTTTAATTTGTGGTTTAACCTCGAACTCTTCTTGACTTTGTGCATTAGGCTTCGATTTCGAGGGATCTTCATCGGCGTCTATTAACTCAACGGAAAACAGGCTAATATCAGATATAGAGGACAAAATCTTTTCTATCTCTTCCTTTGGTTCCTTAGTAATAAAGTATAGAACGAAACCATCGCCAAAATTTTCTTTTTCAAGATCTTCGACAGACGGTTGAGTTTTTATTACCTCTCCCGCTTCTTCAAGACGCGTGATAACCAAGAAAGCCCTTGCAGATTTTAAAGCGCAGTCGGAGGCAATTTTAATCGTAATTTTATATACATCCAACCCCTGCTCGCGAGCCCTGTCAAACCACCCCTGTTCCAAGGAGCCCAAAGCATCGGCTTCAGCAGACTGCTCTTTTTTTTGGAATGCGGATCCCTGAGCAAGCTTAGCTTTAATCCTCTTCGCCGTCTCGCTAAGCTGCCTTCCCATCTCTCCTTCATTACCTTTTCCGCGAATTTCCCCAACCGCAGCAGAAAGCAAATCCAGGCATTTAAATATCAAATCGATATCCTCTGTCCTCAACTGATATTCGCCGTTCCTGACCATGTCTAACATGTCTTCCAGGGCATGGGTCAAATTTGCGATCCCTTCATATCCCATGGCAGCCGCCATGCCTTTAAGCGTATGGGCTATGCGGAATATCTCATTTACCGTATCCCTAGATTGAGGATCCTTCTCCAAAAGCAAAATTAAATCGTTCAATTGCTCTAACTGATCACTTGATTCATCTAAAAAAGCACTCAAATATTCGCTCATATCCATGGCCCTCAGCTCCGTTCTTTGACTTCTCTTTGGATATCATGTCAATGCAAATATATTACCTTGCTGCCAACTCTTCAATACGAATTGGAATGGCATGAAGAGGAAGAACCTCATCTACGGCTCCTTTCTCTACTGCAGCCTTAGGCATACCGTATATTACACAGGTATCGCTAGACTCGGCAATTACGTAACCGCCTCTTTGCCTGATGGCCTTAGCACCCTCAGCACCATCTCGACCCATCCCTGTTAGAATAATCCCTAGCGAAGTATTGCCAACAATATCAGCCACGCTTAAAAACAACAAATCAGCTGCCGGTTTTACGGAATGCAAAGGAGGCATATCGGAAAGTCGGCATATCAGTTGTTTTGCTCTATTATATTCTACTATAAGATGACTCCCTCCGGGAGCTATAACGACCATGCCGGGCTTAAGCTGCAAATTATCATATCCTTCCAAGACCTCCAAAATTGAAATTTCGTTCAACCTTTCGGCGAAACTTTTGGTAAATCCTGCAGGCATATGTTGTACAACTACAATAGGAGCAATAGAAGTCGTTTTTACGTTTCCCAATACGTTTTGAATGGCCCGAGGGCCCCCGGTAGAAGCAGCAATTGCAACCACTTCAATGTTTTTTCTTTTTATCTGTATCGGCCTTACGGGCTCCTTTGTCGGCGGAGCAATCCCTATTAGTTTTTCAACAGAAGCAGATGCCGCTATTAACACTTTTTCCCTGAGTTCCTGTGCCACATCTTTCATATCTAAAGATATGGCTCCCGAAGGCTTGGCCACAAAATCGACAGCCCCTAAAGCCAGGGCCTTCATGGTCGTATCGGCACCCTTACGAGTGAGACTGCTGACCATTACAACCGGTGTTGGTTTAAGTCGCATTATCTCCTTTAAGGCCGCAAGGCCATCCATGCCGGGCATCTCTACATCAAGAGTGATCACGTCGGGATCCAACTTGAGGGTCTTCTCGACAGCCTCTTTGCCGTCGCGCGCTCGGTCTATTACTTTAATTTTTGGATCTTCTTCCAATATATCTGAAATAATTTTACGCATAAAGGCAGAATCATCTACCACTAAAACTTTTACTTGCCTAGTCGTGAAAGACATCCTTTGCATTTCTGAGCTCCTTGCTTCTTATGAATTGTATGAGCCTTCTTTCTGTAGATCTTGGATAACCCTCAAACTGCAAGCCCGATTCCAAAAATTCGCCTTCTCTTATGACACGTACAACATTCGATATCATATATATTTTCTCATTCGGATCTATATTAAACCTCAAATACAGCCTGTCGCCTTCCTCGAGAGTCTCTTGCCTAACTTTGCTTCTCATTCTAATGCCACCCAAGCTTATATCCAACCCGCGAGCCTCTTCCCAGCTGGCGGAAAAGGGGGCTATTTTTTCTCGAGAGAGAGAAAAAAAACCAATTTCTATGTAGCAACTTACTCTGGCATATCTGCGCCTTTGTATCTTCACAGGTTCACCTGAAGGCAAAAGCCATAAAAGAGGGATGCCGTTACTTATGCTTCTGCGCAACACTTTCATTTGGATGAGCATCGGAGGCTGTTTTTCAAATGTGATCAGCTCTAATATCGTATCTTTATACAAAGGGACAAGGCCGTTTTTAAAAAAGGGATGCGAAACAGCCACCGCATCATCTCTTACGTCCTCAATCCGAGAAGGATAACTGCCTTTGTATAAACCGGACTTGACCTTGATTACCACTTTTGTATTGATAACTTTTTCGAAAAACTCAGCCCAGGACCTCTCATCCACAAAATCTCACCTCAATTGAAACTGCTTCAACAGCCTCATGCAAAAGGCTTTGATCCCCCTTCCGCTGGGAGCATCCAAAACGCTATCGACTCCTTCAGGATTGAAGATATTTTTAGCAATCCAAGCAACGCATTTGGACGCCTCGCAATCGGGATGAGAGATAACAAAGGGCATGCCCATCTTTACCGCTTCTTCTACATGAAAATCTTTTAAAATATACCCTGCCATATTGATATCTATCCCCAAAAAATCTTTAGCAGTAAGCTGTAATCTTGAAGCGACTTCCTTGGCCTCTTTATCAGATTTTACCATATTGATCACCAAGTGCAGTTCCGAAGGAGCGGAATATTTCACTGACACTGCCTTAAGTAATCCGTAACAATCCCTGATGGCGGTCGGATCAGGGGATGTCACTAGTAGCAATGAGTCTGAAGCAATGGCAAAGACTACTACAGAACGATGCACACCCGCCCCGGTATCTATCAACAAAACATCGCAGTATTCTTCCAAAGAAGCCAATTCTTCTATTAGTTTCAGCTGTCTCTTGGCATCCAGATCCGCCATTTCCTGTAAGCCCGTCCCGCCAGGCAACATATATACATTTTCCTGCACTGAAACCAAAATATCGGAAAGTTTCTTATCTCCCTTTATGACATATCCCAAGTGATATTTGGGATAAAGGCCGAACATCACATCGACGTTAGCAAGGCCCAAATCGCCATCGAGTATAATGGTTCTGACCCCCATTTTACCCAATGTCAAAGCCAGGTTTACAGATAAGCTGGTCTTGCCGACACCGCCCTTGCCGCTGGCTATTGTATATGTCTTTATGCCACCAGCTATTCTCTTTTTCAAACTCCTTAACTGATAGGCCTGATCTTTTTTCCCCATGCCACTTAAACCTCGGTCGTTTCAATAGACTCTAAACGCAAAGCAAGTCTTGCCAGACGGGCAGGCGAGGCGATCTCTATATCGCTAGGAACGTCCTGGCCTGTGGTAATATAGGATAGGGGAATATTATAGGTTTTCATCAACTTAAAGATATTGCTGAGGACCGTAGTTTCATCAACTTTCGTAAAAATGACTGCGTTATAGGGCACTATCTTGAGTTTTTCCACAACATCAACCATAGTTTCGTAAGAGGAATTTGCCGCAATAAGCAAATGAACGCAATCGGGGCGTAAAGCTTCGTATGTTTTTCGATATTCTTCCAGTCTTGCGAGATCTTTCTGGTTCCTGCCAGGAAGGTCTGTCAAAACAATTTCTGCGTCATGTTTCCCCAGCGCTTTCTCTATTTCCTCCTTGTTTGAAACTACCTCCATCGGAACTTCAAGGATGCTGGCATAGGTACGAAGTTGTTCCACCGCCGCTATGCGAAAAGTATCTGCTCCGAGCAACAATACTTTTTTGTGATGCCACAGAGCAAAGATTGCCGCCAGCTTAGCTATTGTTGTAGTCTTGCCCACGCCAGTCGGACCTACGAACATGGCCCTTTTGCCGCCAAGGGCTGAGATAAAATCGTTCCCCGTGACCGAGATGGATTCTGCCAAAAAATCATCTAGTTTCTTGTTTCTCCCCTTTCGCAGATACTCAGAGGCCATTTCCATTGCCAAAAGGGGGTCGAATCCTACTTGCAAAAGAGTTTCGCATATTTGTCTTTCTCCAATTTCATTTGGAGCGCTTAATATGATATTTTCTTGAGGAGATGAACTAACTTCCTTTCCTTTATGCCCTTCAAGCGAAAGGTTTAATGCCTCATTCGATATCTCAAGCACATCGGTATTTTCTTTTGCTGCAGGAGCAACGTCTCCGTCATCGCCTGAAGACTCGCTGAGCAATTTTTGAAAAGCAATCAAGCGTTCGTGTTTATCTCTTTCAAGCCTTCGGATGTTTTCTTCCTCTTCCAATATTCCCGCTGTAATGATATATTTTTTCTTTTTGAACAATCCCAAAAAGCCGCCTCGCCTGATCGGCACGCTAGACAAAACAACTGCTTCCGGACCGAGTTTTTTTCTGGCCTTTTCGAAGGCCTCCTGTTCTGTATCGACCTCGTAAATAATTTGTTTCACAACCCGCATCGTCATTCCACCATCCCCAAAGATCGCACCTTTGTGCCGGGCTCTATCTCGCTATAGGCAAGCACGTGGACGTTGGGAAGCTTGCCTTCAATGATCTTTCGAACTATAAACCTTACATCCGGATGAACTAGCAATACGGGCATCCTACCCTCCATGGCCATCTTTTCCATAGCCCTGGAGATTTGGGAAAGGAGAGAATTTAAACTCTTCGGGTCCATCTGCAGCTGCCATCCCTGCGATAAATCACCCTTCAGGGCTTCTCTTATCTTCTGCTCCCAGATCGGAGAAAGGGTCATGGCGGTAATTTGACCGTCCTCTCCTTTAAACCTGTGCGTTATGTGCCGCGACAAAGCTTCCCTCACCCTTTCAGTCAAAAAATCTACACTCCTGGAAATACGGCCGTTATCCGCCAATGCTTCAAATATCGTCACCAAATCCCTTATGGGAATTGACTCCCGAAGCAGGTTTTGAAGTACCTTCTGAATATCCCCCAAAGACAGCACTGACAAAAGCTCTTCGACAGCAGCAGGATAGCCTTCCTTGACAGTATCGATTAATTTTTGAACGTCCTGTCTCGATAGCAGATCGGCACCATATTTCTTAATTATTTCGGAAAGATGGGTTGCCAAAACAGAGGGGGCGTCGACAACGGTAAAACCCATTTCCTCGGCCTTATCTCTAATTTCAGGTGATATCCAGAAGGCTTTAAGTCCGAAAGCCGGATCAGTGGTGGGAATTCCCACGAGAGCTTCTTCCACTCCTGATGTATTGATGGCAAGATAATGGTCCGGTATAAGTTCCCCTCGAGATACCTCGACCCCCCTTACCTTAATCACGTATTCTGTGGGCTTAAGCTGGATGTTGTCCCTGATCCTTATAGGGGGAACTATGAGTCCGGATTCCAGAGCCATTTGCCTTCTTATGGTACTTATCCTCTCAAGCATGTCTCCGCCTTGCGAGGGATCGACAAGAGGAATTAAGGCATAGCCTATTTCCAATTCCATCGGCTCGACCGTCATGAGCGGTAAGACATTTTCAGGTCCAGCCTGCTGAGGCCTGGCCTCCCGCCGGGCTTCTTCTTTGGGCATTTCGGTTGCAGTTTTCTTTTCTCTGATCATGCGATATCCAAGGAAGCCCAATAGGGAACCTATGACAGCAAAGGGCAGAAAGGGAAGCCCTGGAACAATAGCCAACATAAAAAGAAGTCCCGCACCGATCAACAAAGGCCTGTGATTGGACGTCAACGAATTTATCACATCTATTCCCAGACTTGTTTCGCCGGCTGCTCTCGTTACGATCACGCCTGTAGCTGTAGAGAAAACAAGAGCAGGTATTTGGGCCACCAATCCGTCTCCCACTGTAAGCAGAGCATAAACCTGCAAAGCCTGTCCCGCCGTTAAGCCTCTTTGAAACACGCCTATAGTAAGACCGCCAATGATATTAATAACAGTTATGATCAGCCCCGCTATGGCATCGCCTTTGACAAATTTGGACGCTCCGTCCATGGCTCCGTAAAAATCGGCTTCCCGCTGAATGCGAGCCCTTCTTTGCCTGGCTTCGCTCTCATCTATCAGGCCGGAATTCAAATCGGCATCTATAGCCATCTGCTTTCCCGGCATTGCGTCCAAGGTAAACCTTGCGGCAACCTCCGCAACCCTTTCCGCTCCTTTGGTGATAACAATGAACTGTATAACAACCAATATCAAGAACACCACGGCGCCGACTACGTAATTCCCCCCCACGACGAAGTTGCCGAAGGCCGTTATAACTTCGCCTGCGTACCCCTTTAAAAGTATTAGTCGGGTCGTAGAAACGTTTAAAGCCAACCTGTACAGGGTGGCTAACAGTAATATAGTGGGGAAAGCCGCTATTTCCAGAGCCTCCTTGACGTAAAAGGTGGAAAGGAGAGTGATAACGGCAAAGGTTATATTCAAAGACAAAAGGACGTCCAAAAGCTTTGTAGGCATGGGAATTATCATCATGCCTATTATCATGACTACCAGGGTAGCCATGGTTATGTCAGCAAAACGGAATATTCCTCTCTCCTTCGAAGTCCTTTCCCTTACGGCGCCCATGCTATCCTCCCGCTATTACACGTTTGCAATCTTATGCTTCAACCTGTAAACGAAAACAAGGATCTCGGCAACTGCCTTGTATAGTTCTTCAGGTATCTTTTCGCCTATTTCGACATTATTGTAAAGCGTCCAAGCCAAAGGCGGCCTTTGAACCAACGGTATGTCGTATTTAATGGCCTCTTCTCTTATTTTGCCTGCTACTACCCCCAGCCCCTTGGCAATTACAAGGGGCGCATCCATTATCTTTTTATCGTAAAGGATCGCAACAGCTACCCTGGTGGGGTTCGTTATAACAACGTCCGCTTTTTTAACTTCTGCCATCATCCTGCGCCTGGCAAGCTCCCGCTGCCTTTGGCGAATTCTGCGTTTCAACTGGGGATCCCCCTCAAGCTGCTTAAATTCCTCCTTGATCTCCTGTCTGCTCATCTTTATGGATCTCTCAAACTCCCACTTTTGATAGGCATAGTCAAATATCGCAATTGCAAAAAGGGCTATTGCCATTTTAAGGGATAAGTTAAAAATAGTCTTCGACAATATGCCCAAGCCGCCGGAAAGGGGCATTTGCATCGTTAAAAGAAGAGTCTCCAAACTCTTCTTTAGCCCAAAATAAAGAACGCTTGCCAGAAGGGTGGCCTTGAGCAACCCCTTGATCAATTCGACCAATGACCTTAAAGAAAAGACCTTTTTTAAACCCGAGACCGGATTTAACCTGTTCAATTTCGGAACCAACGGCTT